>PLEA01000574.1 GCA_003136335.1 Acidobacteriaceae bacterium
CGGGGCTGGAATCTTGTAGTTTCATTCCGCCTCTTGCCCCGAAATTTAGTTCTCCCGCACCCACTTAGCCCCTGAGATTTGCTCTTTACTTCTTCTCCGCCGCCCTGAAATCCAACGCCGCCGAATTCATGCAATAGCGCAGTCCCGTCGGCGCCGGACCGTCCTCAAACACATGCCCCAGATGCGCGTCGCACTTCGCGCAGCGAACTTCAGTCCGCACCATGCCGAATTTCGAATCCCGATGCTCGACCACATTGCTGGCCTCCTCGGGCTTATAGAAACTCGGCCAACCCGTCCCGGAGTTAAACTTCGTCTGCGAATCGAACAGCGGCGCCCCGCAGCATACGCAGTGATACATCCCCGGCTCTTTCGTGTTCCAATACTTCCCGGTAAACGCGCACTCGGTCCCCGCCTCGCGCGTCACGTGATACTGCTCGTCGCTCAGGTGCTTCTTCCACTCCGCCTCAGTTTTCGCGATCTTCTCTGCAGTCTTTTCGACCATGAATCAACTCCATTCTGATCATTCGTTTCGACAAGGGTTGGATGTTTCAATCCGGCAAAAGTGACACCCTAATTCTCCACATCCTTTCCCACCTTCCGATACTGCCCCCGGAAGAAGAGCAACGGCTCGCCCTCCCGCACCACCACATCCTCTACCTCTGCAATAAAGATGGTATGGTCGCCAGCCTCCTCCGCCGAATGCAGACGACACTCCAAGTACGCCAGCGACCCCTGCAACATTGGTGTTCCGTGCTTGGTGCGTTCAAACCGTGCCCCAGCCTCCACCTCGGCGTGTTCGTGCGTGCGCTCCGGGAGCGCGTAATACTCCGAGATCGCGCGCTGATCCTCGCACAGCACATTGATCCCGAATCGTTTCTTGGCGTGCAGATGCGCGTGGGTCCGAGTGTTGTGATCCACGCAAACCAGCACCAGCAGCGGATCGAGCGACACCGAGGCAAATGCATTGGCCGTCATGCCATGGACCTCGCCGTCGAGGTCCAGAGTGATGATCGTCACCCCGGTGGCGAAGCATCCCATCGCTCGTCGAAACTCTGAAGAATCCAAGCCCATATCGTAGAGACGTTGCTTGCAAGGTCTCTCTCACCATCGTTCCTGGTGCCGCCAGTGGAGACGTAGCAAGCTACGCCTCTACGAGTTGTCGCCGCAACCGCCTACATTACCATGCCCCGCCGTTGTATCATTCCATCAACGTGGCCGTCACCTCCATCACGTCGCCCGCATCGGACAGCCGCTCTGCATGCGCCTCCGTGCTCGCCAACGTGCGGCCCGACATCCCCATCTCGCGCGAGGTTGCGCTGCAGCTGATTCGCTGCCCCGACGACGATCTCCCCAAGCTCCTCGCCGCCGCCCGCGCCGCCAAAAAGCGCTTCAAGCCCGGCGTCATCACCTACTCACGCAAAGTCTTTCTGCCGCTGACCAACCTCTGCCGCGACTACTGCGGATACTGCATCTTCCGCCGCGATCCCGGCGATCCCGGCGCGCACACCATGACTCCCGACGAAGTCCTCGCGGTCGCCCGCGCCGGCGAAAAACTCGGATGCACCGAAGCCCTCTTCAGTCTGGGCGACAAGCCCGAACTACTCTTCCCCGAGATGCGCGAAACCCTGCGCCACCTCGGCTACAAGTCCACGCTGCACTATCTCGAGGCCATGTGCGAACTCGTGCTGCGCGAGACCACCCTGCTGCCACACCCGAATCCCGGCCTGCTCAGCGCGGAATGGATCGCGCGACTGGCCGCCGTCTCGCCCAGCATGGGCCTGATGCTCGAAACTACGAACGCCGCGCTGCTGGCCGCAGGCGCGGCTCACGACAGCGCTCCCGACAAAGTCCCGGCCAAGCGCCTGCGCACCATCGAAGACGCCGGCAAACAAAATATTCCATTCACCACGGGCTTGTTAATCGGAATCGGGGAATCCACAGAAGACCGCGTCGACACGCTGCTCGCGATCCGTGATTTGCACGAGCGCTACGGACACATCCAGGAAGTGATCGTGCAAAACTTCCGCGTCAAGCCCGCCATTCCCATGGCCAACTGGCCCGAGCCCACCCGCGGCGAGATGCTCCGCGCCGTGGCGGTAGCTCGCTTGTTACTCCCCAACGTCAATATTCAGGCCCCACCCAATCTCTCCGCGCCTTACTATGATGACTTAGTCGATGCTGGGATCAACGATTGGGGAGGAATTTCGCCACTGACCCCTGACTACATCAATCCGGAAAAGCCCTGGCCGCACCTGGAACAACTGCGTCTGCGCACCGAAGCCAAGGGATTCGCCTTGCGCCAGCGTCTTCCGGTGTACCCCGAATTTCTTTCCGCCGTAACCGCACGGCCCGGCCTCTTGTCAGAAAAAGTGCGCGCCGCCTCAGACGATCACGGTCTGGTCAAAACAAAGAGGCCCGAATGATCTGCGTCCTCAGCGGCGGCACCGGCGGCGCAAAGTTCGTCGATGGACTGCAGCAGGTTATGCCCGCCGAGGAAATCACCCTGGTCGTCAACACCGGCGATGACCTGCTCTGGTGGGGCCTCTACGTTTCCCCCGACATCGATTCCATCACTTACGTGCTCTCCGGCATGCTCAGCCGCGAACGCGGATGGGGCGTGAAAGGCGACACCTTCCTCTGCCTGCAGGCCATGGGACAACTCGGCGAGCCCACATGGTTCCACACCGGCGACCGCGATCTCGCCATGCACCTGCTGCGTTCGCGTCTGCTCGCCGAAGGCAAGACGCTCTCCGATGCCACGGCGGTCATCTCTGAAAAGCTCGGCGTGAAAGCGCGCGTTCTCCCCATGAGCGATTCGCGCGTCGAGACCCGCGTGGATACGCCCGTCGGCGAGTTGAGCTTTGAAGAATATTTCGTGCAGCGCTGGTATCAGGACCCGGTGAACTCGGTTCGTTTCGCGGGAGCCTCCGACGCGGAACCCGCGCCGGGTGTGATCGACGCCATCGTCTCCGCCGACGCAGTGATTATCGCTCCGAGCAATCCCATCACCAGCATCGGTCCAATCCTGGCCGTGCCCGGCATTCGCGAAGCGTTGCTGCGCGTTCGTGGAAAAGTGGCCGCCATCAGCCCAATCGTCGGCAGTGCTCCCGTCGCGGGTCCGGCGGGTATTCTTATGGCCGCGCAAGGGCTCCCCTGCTCGATTGTCGGCGTAGCCCATGCCTACGAGGATTTCATCGACATTCTGGTCTGCGACAACCGCGACACCCGCGCTGCCGAACTACTCCGCGCCAACGGCTTGAGCGTCCAGTGTACGCAAACCATCATGCGCAACGCCGAAGACAAAGCGACTCTCGCGCGCGAGGTGCTCTCCTACGTTTCGGAAGCTCCCCGCACACCCGACGAGCCCCGGGCCGGCGCCGCCTTTCGACGTTTGGATCCTCAGCCGTGATTCTCGTCCCGGTCAAGAATCTGTCTTCGGCAAAGCAGCGCCTGGCGGCCGTTCTCGATCAGCCGTCCCGCACCGCGCTGGCGCAGGCCATGCTGCATGACGTGCTCGCCACGCTGCACAACTGGAAAAATCGCTCGCAAGTCGCAGTCGTCAGCAGCGATCCCTACGCGTTAAAGCTGGCCGAAGAATATAAATTCGAAATCATCCCCGACGTCGACAATCCCGGAGAAACCGGCGCGATCGAGATGGCCACCCGCATCTGCGTCGAGCGCGGCGCTGATAGCACCCTGGTGATCCCGGCCGACATTCCGCTGATTCAATCCTGGGAGCTCGACGAAATCCTGAAGTACGCGCCCGCCGAAGGCAGCGTACTCGTCCCCGCCGCCGACGGACGTGGCACCAACGCCGCCTTCCGCCGTCCCGCAAATCTGTTCCCGCTGCGCTTCGGCAATGACAGCTTCAAACCGCATTACGCCGCCGCGCAAGCCACCGGCAAGCCGTGCATCGTGCTGCAACTCTCGGGAATTGCAGTCGACGTCGATAATCCCTCGGATCTGAAAGAGCTCCTAGCGTCCCCCGGCAAAACCCGCTCCCAGAGCCTGACTCGCGAATATGCCCGCGCAAGCACAGGCCGTGTGGGGAGGGGCGACTCGCCCGTCCATCCGTAGAGAACGGCACAGGTTCTCACGCACACCCTTCAGCCCCTGAGGCAGGCTGCATTCACGATCCGGGCGAACCCGCCTTGATCTCCGCCGCCTTGCCGTCGTGATAGAGAATCACCAGCGGCTTCCCTCCATTCGGATAGCGCACCGTCTTTTCATAAGAACTTCCCGAGTCCGGCACGCCCATGCCGATCGCGAAATCCGCCTGCATCTCGTTCATTCCTAACTTCACCTGGTGCTGCTCCACCGCCTGCCACACGTCGGCCGACCAGTGCTTGTACAAGTCGCGCGGATCCTCCACGAAAAACATCTCGTCGGAATAAATCTTGTACTGCCCGTCCGCCTCAAACCCAATCGGCACCGCGTACGTCTTCCCTTCGTTTTGAAATACGGCCATCACTTGCAACCGCTGGCCGGGGCCCGCAGGCTTCGCCGTGACCACATCCTGGACCTGCAATTTTTCGATCGGCAGCAGCATCCCCGCCTCGTGCACGAAGTCAACCTGCTTGTCCGCCGCGTCGTAGCGATAGTATGTATAGCGATATCCTTCTTTGACCCATACCGGCTGCTGGGTAAGTTGTTTGGCGCTCTTCAGATCGTAGGGATAAAGCTTCTTGGGGTTGACGTAGTAGTCAGGATTAGAATAACCAACGTTCACCGCCTGCTTCGGTTTCTCGGCCGCGACCTTATCTTCATGGCGCTGGTACAGAATGTAGCCCGCACGCAATCCCGCGACTACCATTGCGAGCAGCAGTGCCAGTTGTAACTTGTGCTTCGCCTCTGCACTGAACATGGGAGAACTGTACCAAGTTTCCAGCCGCAGCCGGGGTCAACCCGTCAGACCGCAGCTATAAGGTAAACTGGAAGAGAGGTAATTCCCGCAATGGCCGCTATCACCGAACAAGACGTCCTGAGCGCCCTGAAGAGCTGCTACGATCCGGAGATTCCGGTCAACATAGTCGACCTAGGCCTGATCTACAAAGTGGATTTTGCCTCCGCGCCCACCGAGAAACCCGAAGAATCGAAGCAGGATGTCACCGTCGAAATGACCCTGACCGCGCAAGGCTGCCCCGAGCACGTGAACATCAGCGCCCAGGTTAAATCCCGCGTCGAGCAGTTATCCGGGGTCAGCAACTGCACCGTGAATGTGGTGTGGACTCCGCCCTGGACCCCCGAACGCCTGAGCCCGGAAGCCAGAAAACAACTCGGCATCGAGTAACGGCACCCCAACCGCAGGTTTCCAGCCTCCATCGAAAGGCTTCAAGCGCTAAGATCGCCAAGAAATCCCGCTAGAGAATGCAAAGCAGTTGCGTCGCTTTTCTTCGCGTCCTTGGCGTTCCGTCTTCGCGATCTCTGCGGTCAAAAGCTCTCCGCGTCGGCTATCCCAAGATTTCTTCCCAGGCTCCCGCACCGCTCCGCCCCGCGGCCTCGGTTATCCGCTTTCCCGCTTGCCCTGCCATGTCCATCACGCGCATGCCGCGTTCGAAATAGTCTGGCAGCGATTGCCGCACTCTTTCGAAATTTTCCGGATATTCCGCCGCCAGCAGCGCCAGGCCAACGCCCGTAGCCAACATACCGGCCGGATATCTTTTCTTCATAAACAAAATCGCTGCCGCTCCGACCGAAGCAAGAAACACCGCTTTTTTCCACGAGTCCATAATTTTCCCCTCAAAAGACATGCCTTGCTGCGATTGTACCGCAGCACGCCGCGGCCCGAACGCACCAAACGCCGCACCCATAGCCCCTTCCCATCCTTTATACTTCCTGCTTTGTCGGAGGCCGCATGTTCCCATTGCAACATCGCCTGACCGCATTCCTGCTGACCGTCGCTCTGGCCACAACCATGGCAGCCCAAACCAAGCCGCGCGCCCGCGATCTGGGCGTCCCTTTCGATGGCACTCCCGGCCCCAACAATGCCATCACCGACGTGAAAGGAGTCGAGGTCGGCCACACCACGCTCATCGCCGGCGAAGGCAAACTCGAAGTGGGCAAAGGCCCGGTTCGGACCGGCGTCACTGCCATTCATCCCCGCGGAAAAGCCAGCAACGACGCCGTCTTCGCCGCCTGGTTCACCCTCAACGGCAACGGCGAAATGACGGGTACCACATGGGTCGATGACTCGGGATTTCTCAACGGCCCCGTCATGATCACCAACACGCACAGCGTAGGAGTCGTGCGCGACGCCGTCATCGCCTGGAAGGTTAAACACGGTACCCCCGACATGGAAGGCTACTGGTGGTCTCTTCCCGTGGTCGCCGAAACTTGGGATGGCTATCTCAATGACATCAATGGATTCCACGTCAAGCCCGAGCACGCCTTCCACGCCCTCGACACCGCGCACTCCGGCCCGGTGGAAGAAGGCAACGTGGGCGGCGGCACCGGCATGATCTGCAACGAATTCAAAGGCGGCATCGGCACGTCCTCGCGCGTGCTCAGCGCTAAAGCCGGAGGGTACACCATCGGCGTCCTCGTGCAATGCAACTACGGCTCGCGCGAGCAGCTTCGTATCGCGGGCATCAACGTGGGCCGCGACATTCCCGAGCACACTGTCTGGCAAAAGGACGTAGGCTCGATCATCGTGGTCCTCGCGACCGATGCTCCGCTGATTCCCACACAACTCAAGCGCGTCGCCAAAAAGATTTCGCTCGGCCTGGGCCGCGACGGCAGCTATTCCGGCGACGGCTCGGGCGACATCTTCATCGCCTTCTCTACCGCCAATCCCGGCGCCGTGGGCACCAAGGGACTGCACCAACTCACCATGCTTCCAAACGACTCGCTCGATCCGATTTTTCTGGCGACTGTCCAGGCCACCGAAGAAGCAGTAGTCAACGCCATGGTTGCCGCCGAAACCATGACCGGCATCGACAATCACACGGTGATCGCCCTACCCCACGACCGCCTCCGCGAAGCTCTGAAGAAATACAATCGCTTAAAGTAATCGTGGGTAATAGTCGCGAGTGCCCCACCCTTCTCGCGTTTTTTACGAGAGGGTGGAGTTTTTGACTTTTTATTCCAAAGGGGTTTTTGTCTCTCTATTCCGAAGGAATTGACCCACTCACTCTAAATAGAACCGAACGTCCCACTTCGCCGGTAGTCCTGCAATTCAATCCCGAATCGCTTGAGCATCGACTGTAGCGTTGTGCGCTTAATCCCCAGCCGCCCGGCAGCCCCATCCGTCCCCGACAGCACCCCATTGGTCTCCCGCAAAACGCGAACGATGTGATCGCGTTCCATTTCCGTGAGGTTATCGTCCGTGACTTCCTGCGGCGCATCCAATTCCACCGGCGGCGCAGCCAGCGTCCGGCTCTTGCTCAGGATGACCATCCGTTCAATCATGTTCTCGAGCTCGCGGATGTTGCCGGGCCAGTTCCAGTTCTGCAGCACGGTCATGGTCTCGTCCGGGACGGTGTCAATGTGCTTGCCCATGCGCGCAGAATGTTTGCTTACAAAATGATGGACCAGGATTGGAATGTCGGTTCGCCGCTGCCGCAACGACGGCAAGTCGATGGGAAAAACATTGAGACGGTAGAACAGGTCTTCGCGAAACGTCTTGTCAGCAACGTCCTGATGCAGATCGCGGTTCGTGGCGGAGATGATCCGCACGTCGACGTGCAAGGTTCGAACCCCGCCCAGCCGTTCAAACTCGCGATCCTGCAGCACCCGCAGCAGCTTCGGCTGCAGATCGAGCGGCAACTCCCCAATCTCGTCCAGGAACAACGTCCCCTTGTCCGCCAGCTCAATGCGCCCGACTTTCTGACTAACAGCGCCAGTAAACGCTCCTTTTTCATGTCCGAAGAGTTCGCTCTCCAGCAATCCGGCGGGCACCGCGGCACAATTGAGCTTGATGAAATTCTTGTCGCGTCGCGAACTCAGCGAGTGCACCGAACGCGCCACCAATTCCTTCCCGGTACCGGTCTTCCCCAATAACAAGACCGTAGAGTCAGTCGGGGCCACTATCCGCACGTTCTTCAATACCTCGCGTAGCGCGGGACTCTGGCCAATAATTTCTTCAAACCCGAGCTCCGTCTGAATCTCACCTTCCAGATATAACTTTTCCTGCACCAGCTTGTCCCTTGCGTCTTGCAGACGATCCGTCATTTCGTGGAGGCGTGCAATGTCCATGGAAGCGCCTGTGATTCCAATGACGTTTCCGCCGGCATCGAACAACGGTTCAATCGTGATATCGAATGCATCGTTCCTGCCGTTATGCGGAATCACCACTTCCTGCCGCAACGACGTCCCGGTTTTGAGAACTCGCCGTTTGAGTTCAACCAGATTCGCTGCCTTCTTTGCCCCAACGATTTCTGCATCGGTCTTGCCGATCGATTCGTGCTGCCAGTAGCTCTGCGGGTTGTAAATCCAGGTATAACGCAGGTCGCGGTCCTGATTGAAGACCGTGATGGGAGAATCCTTGAGTGCGACCCGGAACCGTTCTTCGCTTTTTGTCAGGGATTGTTCTGCCTTTCTTTGCCCCTCTTCCGCCTTCACCTGCTCCGTAACATCGCGTTGGATGCCCCACGTGCGCACCAGCATCCCGCTTTCCACAATCCCGATCATGCTGTTGCGAAACACCTTGGGATTGCCGCGGATATCCACTTCGTGCGACTCTCGCTCCACTACGTTGAACCCTGACCGAATATATTCGCGAGTCATTTCGATGTTGCGCGGATCGTCCGCTACCAGCATTTCCGTCAACCGCCTGGCCACAAGTTCCTGCCCCGACGTGAAACCATACATTCTGGCCATGGCATCGTTGCACTCCGCCATGTAAGAGTGGTGGAGGAGGTGGTGAACCATTTCGTCCTCGGGAAGATCGATTGCGACCGGCGTGTCTAACTCCTCGCGGAATATTCCTTCCGAACTTTGCGCCACGAAGCTGTGATAGTCTTCCTCGCGCCGCCGCAGCGCCTCTTCCGCCACCTTTCGCTCATTGATGTCGATCGCGGTGGCCTGTACCAGGGACGCGCCATCGGGACCGCCGGCAATTATCGCCGTATTGAACAAGACCCAAACCGGCGTGTCATTCTTTCGCCTCAGTTGGATCTCCCGGCTGAAGAAAGCGCCCTCCTGCCTCAAATCACGCAGAAGTGGTTCCCCGTCGGCTGCGTTGAAATAGAATTCCGCCGCCGGGGGGCNNGGATGCGCGCCCACCCATCGTTGCAATCCAGCACCTTCCCATCCACACTCGAGATCGCAACTCCTGCGACATTTTTTTCAAACAGCAGTCGGTAGCGTTCTTCCGACCTGCGGAGCGCGTCTTCTGCTCGCTTGCGTTCAGTGATGTCCCGTGCCATCCCTCGCACTATGGGCGATGCCACCCCTTCGGTGCGAAGCGTGTTGTTGTATTCCCAAATCTTGCGCTCTCCATTCCGCGTTACAACGCACAACAACCCCTGGTCTGCTCCGGTTGTCTTGATCCTGTCCAAATATTTTTCGAACTGTTCGCGACACTCGGGCGCGATTAATTCGCGCATCGGTATCTTCATCAGTTCTCCAACCGTATACCCCAGAATTCGTGCGGGGGCAGGATTCACCGACAACAGCCTACCTCCCAGATCGTGCGTGCACAGCAAATCTTCACTGTGTTCGACCAGGTCACGATACCGATCCTCGCTCTCGCGCTGCGCGTCTTCCGCCCGTTTCCGATCGCTAATATCACGAGTAACAGCGACTATGTAGCTTCGGTCCAGTTCGACTCGTTTCACGCTAATTTCTACGGGAAACGTCGACCCATCCTTTCGCCGGTGGACGCTCTCCAGGACAACGAATCCGGAATCGCACAAGTCCTCCAGCATCTTCACCCGCATCGATTCGTCAATTCTCGGATCGATGTCAAACACTGTCAGCGATAGCAACTCTTCCCGCGTATAGCCCAGGTCCTTGCAGGCTTTCTCATTCACATCCAGGAAGCGGAGCGTTTTCGGATCGACCACCTCCACCGCATCGTTGGACCTGTCAATCAGCGTTCGGAACAGCTTCAGCGAGAGTTCCGCCTGCTTGCGCTCAGTGACATCCTGCAACACGCTCACCACCCGGTCGACCCCTGCGGGCCCTTCGATCGGAAAGTGAGAAATGAAAAGATCCCGCTCTCCCCGCGACGCGTATTGGTACCGCATTTCGAACTGCACGATTTTGCCCTGGAAGCACTCATCCAGCCTGTCCTCAATCGTCGTCTCAAAAACTCCCGGTTTCAATACTTCCGAAATCCGCCGGCCGATCAGTTCCTTTGTTTCCATCCCCCGATAGTTCAGGAAGGCACGGTTCGCGATCACATAGCGATAGTCGCGATCCACCACGGTGATCATCTCTTCCAAACCTTCCACCGCCTTTTCGAATTCCTGCAATCTTTTCGTCCGTCGCCGAAACAGATCGCCCATCCCACTGATAGCGACCCCCACCAACCCAAACAACACCACCGCGACGATGTCGCGCGGATTTCGGACCGCGAACGAGTTCAGCGGCTCCAGGAAGAAGTATGAGGCGATCGCCGCCGATAGAAAGGTGGCCAACAGACCGGGTCCCCACCCGGTCAGCAGGACGATCNNAAAAACAAGATAAAAGGTTGGGTAAACCCGAGAGCGACATTCAGCCCGTATTGCACCAGGGCCGCCGCGGTCGCGGCTACCAGCGCGAAGGCATACCTTCGAGACCGAGTCTGCAGCCAGTACACGTACCTTGCAATGGTTTCCCTTCGATCGGCAAAACTCATAGCCAACCTTTCATTTCATGGGATTCCCTCAGTCGCCCTCCCTATCAGTCTCTGCTTCTTGCACTCGGAAAAGCTGAGCAGAATTGATCGGATTAGAATGCCGGGTGGTTTCTGCCAGGCGACATTGCCCGTACTCCATCCGCCAGGGCTTCGCTAATGGGTCCATTCGCGGCGCTAGCCCTAGGGAACAAATGATTGGCGGAGGATGACTCTAGAATGATTCCAGGTAGAAGCGCGGCGGCCGGAAGCCTGATCCGTGGCCTGCGGCGTCGGGCGCCATGCTTTGCTTGAGCCGTTCTGTTAATTCCTTTTCGAGGATCTGACGCTCTTCCGCCGAAATAGAAGTAAATCGAAACGGCTGCATATATCCGTGGGCGCCGCGCATGGGAAACAGCATTTCAGCTTCGGGACGCACAGTGCTCAAACCCACCGGAATCGTCAGGCCAACCTTGGCTCGCTCGTCCAGGTACATTGCAAGTTCCAGCAACCCTCCCGTGATCGAAAGCTGATGTAACTTGCCAGGAACACGCCGCAGATTTTCAAGCTGAACCAGGGCTGAAATACTCCCGCCCAGACTTACGCGGGGCGCGCGCGTTCGTGGCCGCGGTTGGAGTGAGTCAGTCATGAACGATTCGAATTCATTACCGGAGCAGACCACGAACATGGGAGCAACTATCACCCTGCAACCCACGTTGGATGACCGCTGTCAGCAGACGATCCGTCCGCCGCATCCCTGTCCAGTCATACTCATACGCCGTTCCACAAGCCAGGCATATCTGATAATAACGGCCATCGTCGCCGCTGCGCGGCCACGAGAACCGATGCGTACAACCTCGCCCCAGAAGATTCTTTAAGAAGTTCAATGGGTCACCACCTGGTTTCGGCTTTTCCAATGTTCAAGCCAACGGGAGAAGAATGGTTTGGGACGGTCGCCCAGCATATTCTGAAGCGTAGATAACAGAATATTCGGCGGTTGAGATTTCGATAAAAACGAATCCACCGAACTCAATTTGTTCTTCGGCAGGGGTTCGTAGGCCGACAAGAGCATGATGGGGATGTGCGAATTGATGCGCTTCATCTTCGCGGCCACCACGTCGCCGTTCATTCCCGGCATCTGGTAGTCGAGCACCACCGCATCCACCGGCTGCGAGCAGAACAACTTCAACCCTTCGTCCCCGCCGCTAGCCTCTAGAACCTGATACCCGCTCTCTTCGAGCAGCATCTTGCGCCCAATAAGCCCGTTCCAGTGGTCGTCAATACAGAGAATAGTTGCCTTTGCGCGAGACATGACTTCTCAACTTCCGTTCCGGCCAGGTCTAGTTTGGTTCAGCGCCGCAGCTCCCCAGCAAGCTGCGATTGCTGGACTTCGAAGTGGTGGGCACATTGATTCTGCCTGCGAACCTCACATAATTACAAATTACTAATGTGCACTTCAGCAACAGTTACCCTGAATCGGCATAGGGGAACGGGTCGCCCCGCCTCCCCTGCCACACCACCGTACATGCGGGTCCGCATACGGCGGTTCGGCGGATTAAGCTAGGACCGCACGATCATGGGCGGAAGTCCGAGCTC
>PLEA01000404.1 GCA_003136335.1 Acidobacteriaceae bacterium
GGCGTCGGCATGGGCAAGACCCATCTCATGCAGGCCATCGGACATGAGGTCAAGCGCCGGGTGCCGCAGACCGCCATCTCCTACGTATCCAGCGAAAAATTCACCAACGACATGATCAACTCGCTGCGCTACGACAAGATGACCAGCTTCCGCGACCGCTTCCGCACCGTGGACGTGCTCCTCATCGACGACATTCAGTTCCTCACCGGCAAAGAACGCACCCAGGAAGAGTTCTTCCACACCTTCAACGCGCTGCACGAGTCCATGAAACAGATCGTCATCGCCAGCGACCGCTCACCCAAAGAGTTGGCCGAGATCGAAGACCGCCTGCGCAGCCGCTTCGAGTGGGGATTGATCGCCGACATCCAACCCCCCGACCTCGAGACCAAAGTCGCCATCCTGCAAAAGAAAGCCGAGCAGGAAAAAGTAACGCTGCCCACCGACGTCGCCCTCTACGTGGCGTCGAACATTCGCTCGAACGTCCGCGAACTCGAGGGCGCACTTATCCGCCTCGTCGCCCACTCCTCTTTAATCGGCGCCGAGATCACGCTGCCCTACGCACAACAGGTGTTGAAGAATTTCATCGACTCCCAGGCCCGCAAAGTCACGATTGAGTCAATTCAGAAAATGGTGGCGGAGCAATTCGGCCTTCGCCTGGTCGAAATCAAGGCTAAGAATAATTCTCGCGCGATCGCTATCCACGCCAGGTTGCGATGTATCTAATGAAGGATCTGACCCAAGCCTCGCTGCCCGAAATCGGCCGCCAGTTCGGTGGCAAGCATCACACCACGGTCCTGCACTCCGTCGAGAAGATCGAAGAACTCCGCAAGACCGACAAGGATTTAAACAGGCTGATCAACAAATTGACCGAGCAATTAGGCGGATGAATGGCGTGCGTGGTTGAGTTTTCCACTCACCAGTCCACTCTTCCTTCGCGGTGGCTGTGAATGCGATGTGGAAGTTGTGTAAGGCAGGGAAGAAATCGGGAGCACGGACAGATTACACTGGTGCCTCCGCAAAGTTCGGGATCGATTTCTAACATCAAGGGTACGCCGGGAACCCGGTGACAACAGGCGAGTTGTCCCAGTTTTCCACTTCTCCGCAGGCCCTTCTGTTACTGCTGGTTTTATAGGTTTTATATTTGATATAAGGGAGTAATAAAAGTAGCAGTGCAAGTAATCAGTATCGGGGAGACGGACTTTATGCCGGTGGAAGCCGCCGTTGCCGCGGGAACCATGGAGATCACGGTCAGCAAGTTCGAGTTGCTGCGGGAATTGACCGCCACGCAAGGTGTGGTCGAGCGCAAGACGACAATTCCAATCCTTTCCAACTATTTATTCGAGGCCGCCGTCGACCGCTTGTCGCTCACTGCCACCGACCTCGATCTCAGCCTCCGCACCTCGTGTAACGCCAAAGTCAAAAAAGAAGGCTCCTGCACCATCCCCGCCCGCAAACTTCACGACTACGTGAAGCTCTTGCCCGACGCTGACATCACCATCAAGCTGCTCGAAAATCACTGGGTCAGCATTCGCTGTGGCCGTTCCAACACGAAGATGGTCGGCATGGCCAAGTCGAACTTCCCCAGCCTGCCCGCTTTCCCCACCGCCGGCGCAGTTACGATCCCAGCCCAGATCTTGCGCGGCCTGATTGCCCGCACAGGCTTTGCTATTTCGAATGAGGAGTCGCGCTATACGCTCAACGGCGCCCTGATGCTCCTGAAGCCGGAATCCATCACCATGGTCGCGACCGACGGCCATCGCCTCGCCCACTGTGAACGCGCCGACGAAAAATTCGAAGGCGTCTCGGGCGAATTAAAAACCCTGGTCCCGAAAAAAGCGATGGACGAACTGAAGTCCCTCCTCGACTCCACCGACGCCGAGACCATCGAATTCGCCAAAGACGACTCCACGCTATTCTTCCGCATCGGCTCGCGTCTCCTGACCTCGCGCCAACTCACCGGACAATTCCCCAACTTCGAAGCCGTCCTCCCCAAGGACAACAGCAAGATCGTCCCCCTGAACTCCGACGAATTAAATTCCGCCATCCTCCGCGTAGCCCAGTTCGCCGACGAGCGCTCCCGCGCCGTCCGCCTGCGCTTGGAGAACGGCGAACTCAAGCTTTCCGCCTCCTCCACCGAAGCCGGCGAGTCCGAAGACTCCATCGAAGCTCCCTACACCGGCGACCCACTAACCATCGGCTTCAACGCTCAGTACTTGGTCGACTTCCTCAAAGCCGCTGGCACCAGCGAAGTCCGCCTCGAACTAAAAGACGCCCAGTCCGCCGGCCAATTCCGCCCCGCCGAAGGCGACGACTACAAATACCGCTACATCGTCATGCCCATGCGCATCTGAGGGCCGTGTGAAAACTTCGGATTAAAACGCTGAAGCAGAAGCGATCACGCTCCAGCCGGGAAGCGGCGGCATGTGAAAGCCCGGCACGGCAGTGCCGGGTGGAAGCAGAAAAATCAAACGAATCCCGCAGGGACGGCACCGTGACCCCACGGAATCCTAGCCCTTCCACGCCCCTATCATTCGCTGCACATCCACCAACTGTGCCAAGTGATATGCGTTGTGATCCGCCACCAGCAAGGCCTCCCGCAATATCGTCTGTCCGTCGCCCCACGGAATGCGCTCAAACAAATCAGTCTTCGGGTTGGCGACCAGCTTCTCCAAAGCCTTCAAGTCCCGGCGAAACCGCTGAATGCTCTTGTTCCACGCCGCCGCATTCGGCGGGAGCCTCCGTTTCCGGCCAATATCCGCTGGGCCAGTCCGGAGAAACGTGCTTGGAGTTACGGCTGAACTCGAGAATGTCCCACTGCCCCAGCCGCATGTGTTCGAGCAGCATCCAGGCAGAGTGCGGAAATTTCGCAGGCTTGGCGCCACGCAGCTTCGCCGGCAAATCTTTTACAACATCTTCGAATTTGGCATGGGCTCGCCCACCCCCAAGAAGGTCGAGAAGATGTTGGCGCAAGGACTGTTCGTGATCTTTGGTCATTTGTCCCTCCGGCTGCGGCGCATACCCCAGTGTAACGCCACCCGGAAGGCAACGATCAAGGATCGAAAATGCGAGTATGAAGACTGGTATTGAGGCCGAGAGAATTTCATCCTTACGGGCATCATCCTGAACCGAGCCGCTCTTCAGGCGAAGAGAAGGATCTCCCGCGCAGACCAGCGGCGCGTCCGGTCGAAATCACCACTGCAAGAGGGCGAGCCCCTTCCCACTTACTTATTCTGCGCGGTAGCGTTTGGCGAAGGCACTTCGTCGCCTGCATTCCCGATTGCATCGCCAGACAGCACCAACTCCACTCGTCTGTTCTGCTGACGCCCTTCCGCCGTATCGTTCGAAGCAATCGGCTGGCTCTTGCCAAAGCCACGGAATTCGATCGCGCTCGCCCGAATCCCCTGCTGCACAAAATAATCGCGCACCGACTGAGCGCGGTGCTCCGACAAATCCTGGTTGTACTCGTCGCTACCCACGCTATCGGTGTGTCCTTCCACGGCAACATGCAAGCTCGGATAAGCCAGCACGATGCCGGAAACTTTGGCCAGACGTTCGCGCGCACCGGGAAGCAACTCAAAGCTTCCGCTGCGGAACAGAACGTCAGACATGTTCGCGACGAGCCCGCGTGCGGAGTCACGTGTCGCCAGAATCGAATTCAATTGCTGCAACAACCGCGCCCGCAGTTCCTGCTTCTCTTTTTCAGCCTGCTGCCGCAAATTGTCCGATTGCGCGGCAGCCGCGCGAGCCTTGTCCGTTTCCGCCGACAAAACTTGCTGCTGCGCCACGGCTTCGGATTTCGCCTTTTCCGCCGCTTCTTTCTGCAGGGCGGCTTCCTGCGCAGCGGCCACCGCTTCCTGCTTCATGCGTTCGGCTTCCGCCTTGGCCTGTTCCGCCTGGGCACGAGCTTGTTCCGCCTGCAGACGAGCTTGTTCCGCTTGCGCCCGAGCCGTTTCCGCCTGGGCACGTGCCGCTTCCGCTTCCGCACGTCGCTTGGCTTCCGCTTCTGCATCGGCACGGGCTTTCGCTTCACGCGCCGCAGCCGCAGCCTGCGCCTCGTCTTCGGCCTTCTGCTTCACAGCCATCAGCCGCGCTTCTTCGGCAGTCTCGGTGGCTTCCTTGGCGGCAACTCCCACTGCTTCCTTCTTTTGCTTCTGCCGGTAGAGCTCCTCCGCATGCATCAACTGCTGGTTGGCCTTGGGCAGAATGGAACTCGCGTACTTGTCGCCCGCGGCGATACGCGCGATGCGCACCGCGTTGCGAGCCTCAAACAGTTCCAGCGGAGTCTTGTTGTCGATCCCGAAAATCGCATCCTGAATGTGCGTGTTGGTCGAGGAGTACGTGCCGCGCGTAACCAGTTCGTACTTGGCGTCGATATTCTCGCCGCCGCCGCTCACCGAAGCGCTCTCCATCACCACCATGTTCCCTGGTTGCGTCACCGCGAAATAAGGCTCCGCGGTCACGATCATTCCAAACGTCTGCAAGTCGGTATAGGCCTTCACGTGCGCGTTGCCGCTGTGATCCAGCGTGAGTTCGCCCAGATTGACCGGACGTCCTTGCGGCGAAACCGCCCAGGCAACGTAGGTGAGGAATTCGAGCCCGAACTTGGTGGCTTCTTCAAGACCCTGAAATTTGGCGTCGATTTCGAAGTTCGTCTTCTTGCCTTCGACTTTCGCTTCGCCCGAGGCGCGCTGCAGCAGATCGGTTCCCCGAAAATCGACTTTCGTCGTCCCACCCTGCAGCCGATAATGCACCGCCTTGGTGGTTCGCGAGACTGTGCTCGCAGTCGTGGGAGCGCTGGTAGGCGCGGAAACAGCGTTTTGCGTCTGCGCGGACACCAGAGTCGCTAGCGCAAAAACAGAGATGGCCAAAGACAAAGACAGGTTTTTCACAGGGTTCTCGATCTCTGGGGGAGATAAGAACTGACTAATCTTCCCGATAATCTTCGTCGATATGCCCCGGAATGAAAAGAACAAGAAGGGATAGCCCTTTAGTAACGCAGGCGGAAGCGATCTCGTACGAGTCGGGATCTTGGTTGTGTTTGTGTGGTTGTGTCCGTGTGGGTCCGGATCTTCGATCCGCAGGCCGAGCAAGGCTCGGCAGGCTCTCCCTGCCACACCAAAACTGTGCACACCCAGAGCTCAGCGCTCACGGAATGAATGCCATAGCCCCTTTCGGACCCACCACCAGCGCCCCGCCCTCTGGATATCCGCTCTCCGCATTAAACCGCATCCCCTTCCCGCCGATGCGTCGCGGATTATTAGGCGGTCGCAAGTCGAAGACGAAATCCTCCCCGACGATAAACATTCGTTCCGAGGGAACCGGCTTTACGCGTATCTTCTTCTCGTTTCCTGCGCCCGCGCCTTCACGAACCGCTGCTTCGTTGACTCTCCTGTCGTAAGCCACGGCGGAAAAATAAGCGAGCGGGTGCAGCGCCGAGAGCGTCCAGGTTTTTCCTCCGTCTTCCGTGAACGCCAAATTTGGCCCGTCACCCTTGGGACGCTTGTAGTCCCCGCCCGCAATCACCCCGTGCATCGCGTCGCGAAACGCAATCGAAAAAATCCCCGCCGAGTCCGCCCCGTGCACCATGGGAGTCTCGAAAACTTGCCAGCTGTGTCCGCGATCGCCAGTGTGAAATACGCGCGCGGTCTTGCCGCCGGTTGCGAACCAGATATTCGGATCCGAGGCCGCATGAACAATCGCGATGCAAGTGTTCGATGCCGCGAAGGCGCCCTCACCTTCCACGGCAGCTGGC
>PLEA01000106.1 GCA_003136335.1 Acidobacteriaceae bacterium
ACGCAGATGCAGTCGCTCTGGCTACCTGCGATTCAGGCACAATTAGCACTGGACGGAAAGAACCCGGCTGTCGGACTGAATGCGTTGCAGGTTGCTTCAACCATTGAGCTAGGCAACATTCTGTTCGTCCTCAATCTTTCCTGCCTCCATCACGTATACGTGCGCGGAGAGGCATACTTGGCAGCCGGACAAGGCAACGCTGCCGCCGCGGAGTTTCAGAAGATTCTCGACCATAGCGGCATCGTCTGGAACTGCTGNNAAGCCAAAGCCGAGTACGCGAAGTTGCAATAGCGCCTTTCCTGCACCAATCGTTGTAATTGACCTATCCCTCCTGTCCGACCTAACATTCCCGCCATGCGTGAAAACGCGGTCGAGGACATCGCTGATCAACCTGATGAGAAGCAGAGTGCAAAGGCAGCGCACCGGGTGCTCTACGACGGGCAGTGTGAAATCTGTCAGGCTTGCGTGTCGTGGCTGAAAGCCCTCGACCCCGAGAACAAGACGATTTGTCTCCCCATCAGCGCAGAGGTCTTGCCCCCAGTGGACTCCCGTCTCAGGTTGGATGAATGCCTGCGACAGTTGTATGTCGTCACTCCGGAAGGTGAAATCCATGTCGGCTGGGATGCCGTCGCGTGTCTGGCGCGTTTGTTCCCGTCTACTTGGCTGATCGGTGTTCTGGGACAGCGGTTCCCCTTCCGCAATGCAGGACGCTTGCTCTACGGGTTCGTCGCCAAGAATAGATATTCTCTCAGCAAGTGTCGCGGTGGAGCGTGCCGGGTTGCAAAACCAGAAACGGTACGACGGCAAGCCCGTTTAGGCGCATTTTGGTCGTGCTACACACTGGGCTTTTTCATTCGGTTGCCGCTGGTCCTGTGGGCGGGCATCAAAGCTGCGATACAAAGAACAACTATTTTCGCCCGGACGTACCACAACCGCGTTGACTTTCTAAACGGCAAGCTCACAATTCTGTTTCTGAATGGGATGCTGCCCAACACCGTCCCGCTGTTGTTCGGGGAACTGTTCACGGCGATCATTTACGACGGGATCGCAATCGACCCCGGCTCCCCCAAGATGCGACGGTCGCTTGCCCGTCACCTTCGGCAGGTGAAACTGAAGATCACAAAAGTGGTTGCGACCCATGCCCACGAAGAGCACGTCGGCAACTTGAATTGGCTGTCTGAATTTACTGGTGCTCCCGTCTACGTTTCGGAAATGACCGCCCGGTTCCTGACACCTTTCAAGAAGCTTCCGTGGGTACGCGCCACCATAATCGGGCAGCCTCCAAACTTGAAGCAGCCGTACCATCGGTTGGGCGAGACCGTGGAAACCGAATCCGGCTACTTGCAGGTGATCGCGACTCCCGGACATTGCGACGACCACATCGCGCTCTATGACCCCAAGGAGAAGGTGCTGTTGGCAGGCGATGCGTTGATGGGGAGCTACTTTGCAACCCCCAATCCCGACGTGGACAGCCGGAAGTGGCTCCTCAGTCTCGAACGGCTGATGGAACTCGACATTGAGATTCTGGTCGAAGGACACGGGCATATTCATACTCTGCGGGCTGAAATCCCCGACTTCCCAGGCGTAGTGATCCGTGAAGACCCCAAGGTTGCCATATCGCAGGAGTTGGATTATTTGCAGTGGCTGCGAGAACAGATTGAAGCCGGGTTTCAAGAGCAGCTTCCAGTGCGTGTTATCGAGGCAAGCTGTTTCCCATGGGGAAGCCGTACTTCATGGGAGAGTTGCGCCACCGACGAATGTATTCGACTCCTAAGCCTCGGACATTTTTCCCGCACTGAACTGGTGCGCAGTTTTGTTCGCAGGAACTCAGACGAGCTTCCGACCGTCTACGAGGTACGTATGCGCGGAGGAGAGTGACCTCATTGCCACTGAGCGAAACCAAAGAGGTCGAATCGCCTGAGGTTGTGCAAAGCTCCTCTTGGATTGGTTGGCTTCCGATCTGCGTGCTTCCGTTGAGCGCAGTAGCTTGTTGCAATGCGCTGCCGCCATGGGTGTTCATGTGGATTCTGTCGTTCGCCATCTTCATCAGCCTAAAGTGGCTGACATGGTGGAGGGCACGATTTCGAATTGCACATTCGTCATGGCGCTCGGCAGGCTATCTTCTGGCTTGGCCGGGAATGGATGCAGAGGCTTTCTTGGATGCGAATCAGCGCGTACCGACGCCACCGCCCACAACTTGGCTGTGGGCGATCTTCGAAACGGCGCTTGGGGTGATTCTGCTCTGGGTAGTGGCACGGTCCGTTCCGCAGGGAGAACCCCTTCTGCGCGGATGGGCGGGAATGCTGGGTCTGATCCTGCTGCTGCACTTCGGCACTTTCCAAATCGTTAGCCTGCTGTGGGGAAGCTTTGGCGTCAATGCAAAGCCATCATGTCTGCGCCTCTCCGTTCCACGTCCCTCGGAGAGTTTTGGGGGAAACGATGGAACCTCGGTTTCCGTCAGCTTTCTCACGAGTTGATTTTTCGCCCGTTGTATCGAAGGTTGGGGGCGGACACAGCTGGCTTGTTGGTATTCGTGGCTTCTGGGTTGCTCCACGATTTGGTGATCTCGATGCCCGCTCGCGGAGGCTACGGTCTCCCCACACTCTACTTTTTGCTGCAAGGCACGGGAATGGCTATCGAGCATTCGCGATTCGGCAGACGACTTGGTCTTGGGCAGGGAGTGCGCGGCTGGTGCTTCATGATGGTGTTCCTTGCGGCACCAGTCTTTTGGCTCTTTCACCCATGGTTTGTGCTGCGTGTGATACTTCCTTTCATGCAGGCGATCCACGCCGTATGACAAACTCACTCGCCGAGCGATTCTTCGACTTCGACCTATGGCTGGTTGGCGCTGCGCATTTTGTGATCCTGTTCGCCAGCTTTCAAGTGCCATACCGACTGGGGTGGAAACGAGACTTGCGGCAGTTGATGCCCTTCAACCGGAAACTGCTGTGGGTACAGAGTGGATTTACGGTGTTGACGATCATTGCTCTTGGCACACTGACCTTGGTGTTGCACGCGGAACTGCTCCGAGGCGACCGTGCTGCCTTGGGACTTGCCTGCTTCATCGGGATTTACTGGACTGCGCGGATTCTTGTGGATGCGTTTTACTTTTCGCACGAGGACTGGCCTAAGGGGACGGTGTTTGTCATGGGACACGCCCTCCTGACCCTTCTGTTTTTTGTGCTTGCCGCAAGCTACCTCGGGCTATTCGTCTGGCACGTGTGGTTGCCGCCGAATAGTTGAGGAGAAAAAGGTGACGTGTTCAGCCTGACAGCACCATCGGAAGAC
>PLEA01000407.1 GCA_003136335.1 Acidobacteriaceae bacterium
CCGGCGCAGTTCGGCCGGGGGAGGGATCTCGCGTAGGCTGCCAGAGTGGGTGCCAGACAGGATGACTTTGTACACACAAGAACCGAAGGGGGCCAGCCCCTGGATCAACTTCGAGGATCAGACTGCGCGAATGTTATGGATAAGCCCTCAGCGCGTTTGCGAAAGACACTAATACTGGCGCGCGGGAAGCATGTGGTTGGGTTCACGCCATAGCGAGAGCGACAGTCGGCCAAAGCGCCACAGACCGATCGCCAGTGCGACGATCAGGCAGATCAGGTAGCCAAGATTCGCCCAGTTCGCAACCTCCTGATCGGTCGAGGAAACATGGTGCGGAGCCTTCTGCAACCAGAGAACGCCGTTGCATAGGACGAGGCCTTTCAAGGTCAGATCCATAGTTCGTGAGGGCGAGTCCGTGACGGCGAGTTCGTGACGGCGCGGCCGCAACCGGAACAAGATGAAAAACTGCATCGCCAAATTGTAGGCCATTGCGTGCTCCCCGCTTTAGGCGGCTCAAGGTCGTTGCCACCAGGTCCGAACAGATAACAGAGAGAGAGGAGAAGTTCCGCGAACCAGATGCGGTCGAGCAACGGGCAACCGTAATTTGCAGGGCCGATTCTCGAGCCATGCCCAACCCCCAACCAGACTCGAACAAACTTGAAACCTCAAGGCTCGCCGGTGCATCCTTACATGCTCTCGGGGATTGAAACTTGGGCAGAAAGCAATGACTCCGCAACCGGCACGCAGTGGCACCGCTTTGGGCGGAGGCAATCCCTGGCTGGTCGCGATCGCGGTCATGCTGGCGACTTTCATGGAAGTGCTGGACACTTCCATCGCCGCCGTCGCGCTTCCCTATATTGCCGGCAGTTTGTCGGCGACCAACGATGAAGCTACCTGGGTGCTGACCAGCTACCTGGTGGCCAATGCCATTATCCTACCGGCCAGTTCGTGGCTTTCGCTGCGCTTCGGGCGAAAAAGATTTCTCATCACCTGCATCGTTATCTTCACCATTTCGTCGTTTGCATGCGGCGCGTCCA
This sequence comes from Acidobacteriaceae bacterium, assembly GCA_003136335.1. The sequence goes on from PLEA01000407.1 coordinate 1,035, forward strand.
CAAGTCAGGCGTGGAATCTGATTGCGCGCGCCGTGCAGGGCGCGGGCGGCGGCGCGCTGCAGCCGTTGTCGCAGGCGATTCTGCTGGAAAGTTTTCCGCCGCAGAAGCGCGGTCTGGCGATGGCCGTGTTCGCACTCGGTGTAGTGGTCGCGCCGGTGCTCGGTCCCACCCTCGGCGGATGGCTCACCGACCAATACTCCTGGAGATGGGCTTTCTACATCAACATTCCGATCGGCGTCCTGGCCATCTTCATGCTGTCCCGCTTCGTCACGGATCCTCCATACATCAAGGACGCCAAGCCGGGTTAGATCGACGCCATTGGTTTCGGCCTCCTCGGCATCTCGCTCGCGTGCCTGCAGATCATCCTCGATAAGGGGCAGGAAGAAGACTGGTTCAGCGCCATCTGGCTGCGCTGGATGGCGGTCATCATGGTCGCCACTCTGATCGGATTTCTGACTCGCGAACTTAAGATCGCCGCCCCGCTGGTGAATCTGAGGGTATTCAGGAATCGAAATTTCGCCTTGGGCTGCCTGTTAATCGGCCTGTTCGGCGGCGTGATCTATGGAGTGGTCACGCTGCTGCCGCTCTTCTACCAGACGCTCCTCGGCTATACAGCATCGGCCGCAGGTATTGCCGTAAGCCCGCGCGGCATCGGCGCGATCATGATCATGCCCGTGATCGGGGTCCTCACGGGACGGCTGGACAACCGTTGGCTCATCGTCACCGGCTTTGTGGTCTTCGGGTTGACAAGCATCTGGATGGCACGCCTGACGCTCGACATCTCGCCGACGTCCATGCTCTGGCCCATCGTGATCAGCGGCGCCGGAACCGGCATGGTTTTCGTGCCGCTCGTGACCATATCCATGGGCACGCTGAAGAATGAGCAGATCGGCAACGCCAGCGGTCTCTTCAACCTGATGCGGAACGTGGGCGGCGGAATCGGGATCTCCATGGTGAACACTCTTGTAGCCCGGCATCAACAGATCCACCGCGCCCAGTTGGTACAGAATCTGACGCCCGGGAATCCGGCATTCCGCGAGGTCTTCGATTCCACTCGCGGAGTGATGTCGCAATACGTGGGCCCGGTCGTCGCGGACCAGAGAGCGTACGGACTGATCCAGGGGACGCTCGAACGTCAGTCAGCCGCTTACTCCTATGTGGACGTGTTTCGCTACCTCGCGCTGGCCTGCTTCGTGTGTGGCGTTATCGTCATTTTGATGAAGGGCGTGCAGGCAAAGAAGGGCGCCCCCGCCATGGCGCACTGACATCGCCGCTACTTCGCAGCTTTCTGAATATTGCCGATCCACATGTCGTCGCTGGTCTGATAAAAGGTCGCGGTGATCGGCTCGCCCACTGACAGCTTCGAGAACTCAGCGGGGTCTTTAACCTGATATCCCATCGTCATGGCACCCATCTTTAGCCCCGGAATGCTGTCGTGCCTGATCGTCGCAACGTGGCCGCCGGCGTCGAGGCCCGTGACCTCGCCGCGCATCTGGAACTCCTTCGGGGGGGCTTGGGGCGCGGCGCAGCCCGCCAGCACGAGCGCCAGACACGCAATTAAAATCCGCTTCGAGATGGAAGTCATCCCTTGCATTGTTACACTGAATTCTCCCCCTATTATGCTCTGGAGCAAGCTCTTCATTCCCACGTTGCGCGAGAACCCTGCCGAGGCGGAGGTNNATCCAGCAGATCGTCCGCTCCGAGATGGATGCGATGGGTGCGCAGGAGTTCCTGCTGCCCGCTCTGAACCCCGCCGAGCTGTGGCAGGAATCGGGCCGCTGGGACGTGATGGGCGACAACATGTTCCGGCTTAAGGACCGCTTCGGGCGCAACCTCTGTCTCGGCATGACGCACGAAGAAGTCATGACCGCGACCGCGCGCGGCGAGTTGCGCAGCTACAAGCAATTGCCGCAGATTTGGTACCAGATCCAGACCAAGTT
>PLEA01000086.1 GCA_003136335.1 Acidobacteriaceae bacterium
GCTGGAACACCAGGAAGTCGTACATATACGTAGCACCAACACGCACGACCGTCGTGCCCTTGCCGGTTACGTCCCACGCGATTCCCAGGCGCGGCGAAAAGAGATCTTTCGGGAGGCTATACACGGGGTTGCCGCCAGTCTCCTGGACGAGTCCCGACGCGGCTTGGAGATTGATATTTCCGAGGACATTATTTCCGGTCGTTGGCGGTGCCACGTATTCATAGCGCAACCCCAGGTTCAGAGTGACGCGTGGCGTGATGCGCCAGTCGTCTTGAGCGAAAAGGGCATAGCGGTTGTAGGCGAGCGGCTGTAACAGTGACGCATTTCCAACCAGGACGCTTCCCGTCCCTACCGTGCCACTCAGGAAGTCTTCCAAAGGCGTAGCATTGGCGAAAGCGGCCTGGGAGCCAAACGCGAACGTGCCGTTATCGTTCGTAAGCGACTTGCTGCCACTGAAACGGGTGTCGTGAATTTCGCCGCCAAACTTGAACAGGTGGTTGCCATGCGTGTACGAAACGGTGTCGGTTCCAGACCACACGCTGAATTGGTTGTTCTGGGGTCCCCCATTGCTGCTTTGGCTTCCTAGCGCAGTGAAGCCGGTAACCGTAACGATTGGGAATCCGCACTGCGGTGGGGCCACCGCCACAGGCGAACCCGGCGCATATAACTCATATCCATACGCGGCCAGATAATTGGGCGCTCCATCGTTTCCGTTGCAATCATCCGGATTTCCGAGTTGACTGTATTCCAGAAGACCAAACCTCATCTCATTGACGACCGTGGATTTCGGTGTCCACACCCAGACTACCCGGCCCGTTTGAGTTCGGATGTGATTGTCGGCCAGCCAAAACGGTTGCGTGGCCGAGACGGCATTATCGACGTTGCCGTTGCCGAAGAAATATTCGCCGTTGACCGTGCTCTTGTCGTTCAGATGATAATCGATCTTTATGAGACCATTGTCGGAACCGCCGACGTTATTGAACGCTACCGGCAGGCTCAGCGCCGACAGCGTGTTGTTTCCAAACAAGCTGGGAGGTGCCCCGGCGGCGCTGGGACCGCAGAAGGGCGCCACCGCGGCAGCAGTTTTCATGGTGCTGTTGATCGCGCTCGCATTGCATCCCGCCATGGCTACGCTCATCTTGCTTAAAGGAAAGTTTCCAGCATTCATAGCGGCGATCGCATCCGGAATGCTGTTCGTAGCGGTTAGCCCGGCAACGTCGGTCGGCTCCGCAATTACCTTTNNTTGTCCTTCTTGATCGGACCGCCGATCGAGGCTCCGTACTGTGTGAGGTTGTCGGTGGCCTTCGATAATCCGCTGCTGGGCGCGATGTAGGGGTTTGTGGCATCGAGCGCACCATCGCGGCCAAATGCGAAGGCCGTTCCGTGCACGCTGTTGGTGCCCGATTTTAGTCCGATGTTCACCGTCGAGCCGGCCATCCACCCGTATTCCGCCTTGGGGCTTTGGATGGTGTTGACTTCTTGGATCGCGTCTAGCGATAGAATCGTTATCCCGTCTACTCCGCCGCCATTGCCGCCAACCGTGGGTCCCGCTCCTCCGGCCATATTGATTTCATCAACGCCGTCCAGCATCCAGGTAATGTTCGTGCCGCGCTGCCCGTTGGCGTTGTAGGTTGGCGTGCCGCCGCCCGGCATCGCCTGCATGCCGGGGTTATAGTCCAGCAGCTTTTGGAAGGCGCGGCCGTTCAGCGGCAGGTCTATGATCGAGGTATTTTCCAGTGTCGCGCCCAGCGTGGCGCTCGTCGTGTTTACCATGGGAACATCGCCGGTGACGGTGACCGTCTGGTTTTGCTCCCCAGGCTGCAGCGTCAAGTCGACGCGCACGTCCTGGCCAGTCTCCACCGTGATTCCACTGTGCTCTGCCGCCTTGAACCCCATGGCCTCCGCGCGGACCGAGTACGCGCCCGGCAGCAAGCTCGATGCCGAGTATTCTCCCGCGCTATCCGTCATCAAAGGTCGCGATATGCCTCTGGCCACGTCAACCACCGTGACCGTGGCGCCGGCCATCGCGCCCCCGCTTTGATCGGTGATGGCGCCGTAGATGCGCCCGTAGTTAAGCTGGGCAAAAGCAGGCACGCAGAAGAGCACCATTCCCGAGCTTATGGCCAGGAGTTGAATGGACTTTCGGAAACGCTCCCAGGTCGAATTAGCGTTCATACGTTCCTCCCTAACTCTCTATTGCGGGTTCCGTGGTTATTAAATTCTCTTGTTTCGCTTCAGCGAACGTATTCCCTGTGCCTGACCTCGCAACGATTACGTGCGAGCACAGCGCATCCAACAGGTGGGTCTGCCTAGCCATTGATTAAAGCGGGGATGGCCTGAGGAAGTCTCAACACCGATTGTTCTATCTCAATTACGCTAAGTAGTTTTTTCCTTGCAAGCCTTCACCCCATAAAGGCATCTGGAAACCCAATCATGCATTGCAGATAGCACCGGTTCCGCAGTCAAGTCCACAGTTCTGCACACAAATCAAGTACACCCCATGCGCAGCGTCCGCTGAAACATCATCGCCGCCGCGCGATCACCATCCGAAACCTCGCCATCGCCAATCAAATGTTAACGAATGCGTCTGCTAACGAATGCGTCCCAGTTCTTCTCTGCTTAGGCTCAAGCCTGCGCAGGTCACCGTCCTAGACAGCCGCGGCATAGCGCAACGCCGCGTGACCGCAACCCTATGGGCCGGAACATTTCTGGCCCTCGCCCTTCCTCCTATGATCGGTTAGAAGGTCAGCTTGAAACCAACCTGCATCGTACGATCCGCTCCGGCGCCCACCGACGGATTATTGTTGGCGACATCCGGAGTCTGACCGGAAACCCCGAACGT
>PLEA01000013.1 GCA_003136335.1 Acidobacteriaceae bacterium
GCCGCCATCTTGGTGATGTCGCCGGTGATTTTGTTCATGCCTGCCGCGTCACCGTTTCCGGTGGAGACGATGGTGATCTTGTCGACGTTGGCCAGCGGAGCTGCCAAGGCCTTCACGATCTCCGGCATGCTGGCGAACAGCTTGTCGATCACAGCTGCCTGGTTGTATTCCTGATACGCCTCGGCCTTCACGTTCATCGCCTTGGCTTCGGCCTCGCCTTTCTTGAAGATGATTTCGGCTTCGGCCTCGCCCTGCGCGCGAATCGAGGATGCATGGCCTTCGGCTTCGGCGATCAGGCGCTGCTTCTCGGCCGCGGCCAGGGTCTCAATGCGCTGACGCTCGATTTCGGCCGGCTTCAGCACGGTTGCGATTAACTCATTCTCGCGGCGCTTGATTTCCGCTTCCTGCACCTTGACCTGCTGCTCTTTCTCGACCTGCTGCACCTTCACCTGCTCAGCAATCACCTGCTGCTGCATAATGTTGGTCTGGATGTCATAGGCCTTATCGGCCTGCGCCTGCTGACGCTTGGTGACTTCCAGGTATTGCGCCTTCTTGATTTCCAGGTCGCGCTGCGATTCCGCCTGCTTGGCCAGCGACAACGTTTCGGCCAGCACTCGCTCCTGATCGGCCTGCGCCTTGGCCACGGCCGACTCCCGCTGCGCCAACGCACGCTTGATCGCGGTATCGCGGTCGGCTTCCGCGGTGGCGACGTCGGCATCGCGCTTGATGCGCGCCACATCCGGCTTGCCCATGTTGGTGATGTACTCGTTCTTGTCCCGCACTTCCTTGATGGTGAACGAGATCACTTCCAGCCCCATCTTGTTCATGTCTTCGGCGCAAGTTCCGCGCATGCGGTCGGAAACCATCTCCGGCTGCTTCACGATCTCTTCCACCGTAAGCTGGCCGATGATGCCGCGCAGGTGGCCTTCCATGACCAGGCGGATCAAGCCTTCGCGCTCCTGATCGCTTTTGGTGAGGAACTGTTCGGCCGCGGTCAGCACAGACTCGCGATCGGACTTCACCTTGATCTGCGCCACGGCTTCGACCGTTACTGCGACGCCTTGTTTGGTGTACAAATCCTGCTGCGGCGCCACGTCGAACGACATTAATTCCAGGGACAGATCGCGGCAGATCTGCACCATGGGCAGCACCAATGTGCCGTGCCCCTGCACCACCCGCGTCCCGCCCAAGCCGTACACGATGAGTGCCTCGTGCGGCCCCGCTTTGCGATAGAGCCTGGCCATTCCGCTCATCAGGAACAGAACGACCATCACTCCCAGGCCAACGAAAATCCAAATCTCGACCATCCGGGACATCTCTGGCATAACGCCTCCTTCTACGAATGCAGTTTTTTATAGACTCTACGTTGGATCGCCTGTTACTGCTTCAGAATCCAGCTCGCCATCTTGTCCAACGCCACCGGCGAAATCGTCTCCTCGATCTCCGCATATTCGGCGGGCGCTCCCGTCTTCGCCGTCTGGAACAAGTGATTCAGCCCAAGGAGTTCATCCACCTCGAAGTGCTTGTTGCCGGCCTGTTCCAGAGCTTTTCGGATCGCCGGGAGATTCTCTTTGGGCGGCACTTGCGTATCCTTCTCGCCGATGATGGCCAGCACCGGGCACGTGACCTTGCGCAGCGCAATCGCCGGATCGTAAGTCAGAAAGTAGTGGAACCACGGCGACGTGAGAGTCTTGATTTGCGCCCCGATCTGCGGCTCGGATGCATCTCCGCTTAATTTTTCTTTCAATTCTTTTTCCAGCGCCGCCTCGTCTTTTTCGGTCTCGATCAGCCTCAGCACCTCGCGCCGGTGAGCCGCATCCTTCGTGGCTTCTTCGTGACTCTTGCCGCTGGCTTCTTCGATCGCCTGCAGTTGTGCGGTCAGGATCTCATCGCCGGGAACGCCGGAGCCCGCCATCATCACGATGAATGCGACATTCGGATTGCGCGCCGCCACCATGGGCGCGATGATCCCGCCTTCGCTGTGGCCGACCAGTCCAATATGGTGCGGATCGATCTCGAAACGCGTCTTCAAGTAGGTAACCCCGGCCTCCACATCAGTAGCAAAGTCCGCCGTGGTCGCAGTTCCAAAGTTCCCCGTGGACCTGCCTGTGCCCCGGTCGTCGGCGCGCAGCACCGCAATCCCTTTGCGCGTGAGATAGTCGGAAAGAACCAGAAACGGCTTGTGCCCCAGCAGGCTCTCATCGCGATCCTGCGGCCCCGAGCCCGTGATCAACAGCACCCCCGGGAACGGCCCCTTGCCTTTCGGCAATGTCAGCGTCGCCGCCAGCGTCACGTTCTGAACTTTGTTCTCGTAGGAAACTTCTTCCTCCCGGTACGGATAAGGCTTCACCGGATTCTGCGGATGCTTCCGCTCCAGTTCCGATTGATCCTTCACCGGCTTGAGCACGAGCGCAAGGCTGCCTCCGCCCTGCGTCCACGTGCCTTCGATCGACGATCGATCCGCCGCAATTTTGCCCTCGAACACGCCGCCAAGCTGTTTGGCTTCCATCTTCAGTGCGGCTCCGTCGCGCGTGACGGAGGTGACCGGCAGCCCCTTCGCGCCTTGATCCGGACTGTCCATCGTCGCGGTCAAACCGTTTTCCGTGTTGACGATGTGGAAGACGACGCGCAGTTTGCTCGCTCTTGTATCCAGCGAGCCCATCCAGGCGCCGTCGATGTCCGACGGCTCGACTGCCTTGTGCTCTGTCTTCCCCGGTACAGCTCGTTTGAAGTCGAGCGGCAGAGACTGGCCCTGCGACCACGTTCCGCGGATCGTCTTGCCGTCGGCCGCAACCTTGCCCTCATAGGTTCCGTGAACCGCATCCACCCCTAAACTCAGTTTCGAGTCTTTCAGCGAGATCGAACTCACTGGAATACCGTTGGCGTTCTGATCCACGCTGTCGAGCGAGGCCTTGAGCCCACCGCCGTCGCTATTCGTGACGTGCAGCACGAGCCGCAATTCCGCGCCATTTGCCGCGAGCGTCCCCTGCCAATCGCCGGCAATGTCCTGCGCGCTGACCAGGGACGCGCCCGCCACAACCTGCGCCGCCAGAATCAATATCGCTTTCATCACTTTCCGATTCATAACTCTCCCTCCCTGCCAAAACCTTCCAAGTCTGCAAACGTCGACTATGGTTACTGCTCGCCCGACATCTCGCTCCACAAGCGAACGAAAGCAATTCCCTTTTCATATCGCGTGACCACAACTTCGGTTCCCTTGGCGATGGCGCTGCCGTCTTCGCTGCGCGCGCCACAAACGCGGCGTGTGCCGGCCTGCGAGTATAGGATCTCGCCTGTGCCGCCTGCGCGGATAGAAACGCAAAGCCGGCCGAGCACGCCGACCATCTCGTAGTCGGCGGGATCCATGTTCTCCGCGTCCGAAATCAGCACCCGGCTCAGGAATAGGAAAATAATTCCTCCGCCGACCACGCCGCTGATCACCGAAAGCAGCAGCCCCAAGCCAACCCACAGCGATGAGAAGCGGGTAAGCAGATAGCCCGTGCCGCCAAACCAGGCCAGAAACGCCGCCAGCGAGGGCGGATTGAACGGTGAAACAGTACTCCCGCCGGAGGCGTGATTAGCAGCAGCGGCGGGCGATGCTGCCGGGCCGGTTGCTGCGGGCACGCTGTGACCGTGGAAGTGCGGCAAATGCAGGCGGCCCAATCGCGAGCCTCCAAACACGAAGGAAAAGAAGCTGAAGCAAAAACCGACTGCAAAACAGATCAGATAGAAGTCTGACCAGCTGAACCCTGTCGACGTCATCAGATTCGCCTCCCTTCCGCATGTGCGGCGCGACGATGATTCCCGCCGCTTCCCACCTCCGGCCGCAACGCTTCGAGCAGGCGTTCGGCCAATCCTGGCGTGTCCAGAATCGCGCCCAGCAGCAGCAAACAGCGCCGCGTATCTTTCTCGCGTGCGGCCTTAATCAATACGTGGCTGACTTCCGAATCGTTGGCGAAACGCTCCGAACCTTGCAACAGCCATACGTCCAGCTGGCCTTCGGTGGTACGCAGATCCGAAGTCAACTCGGTGTGGTAGCCCTCCGGATCATCCACCAGAAAGCCGGGATGCACCTTGAAAAACTTCGCCAGCAGCGCGCGCGAAGACTGCGTCATGTGCGGGCGCGCTCCGTTCTCGATCTGCGAGAGGTAGGACTGGCTGATGCTCTTGCCTTTTCCCAACTCGCCGCGAAGGGCGCGCACCAGTTCGAGCTGCGTCATGGGACGGCCGAGACCGCGGAGCGATCCTTCGACTTCCCGCAGGTAGCGAATTTTCTCGCCCAGCTTCATCGGTCACGTCTTGTATTTCAAATCGAGATAGTTATATTGCAATTTGCGATGTATGTCAAGGATTACATCTGGGGCGTTTTCAGCGACTTGCGGAGGATCGTGGACTACAGGCCGACTTCGATGCGCGATCGTGGATCCAAATAATCGCGCAGGGCGTCGCCGATGAAGTTGAAGCTCAGCACTGCCAGCATTACGGCTAGCGCGGGAAAGAGCACGAGATGCGGCGCGTCGAACAGGTGGGCGCGGCCGTCGTTGAGCATGGCTCCCCAACTCGCGGTAGGCGGAGGAACGCCGAGTCCGAGAAAACTCATGGTGGCTTCGGCGAGGATGGCTGCAGCCATGCCGATCGCAGCTTGGACCACGACCGGCTGAATGATGTTGGGCAGAATGTGGCGAACAATGATGCGCAGATCGCTGGCGCCGAGGGCGCGGGCCGCTTCGACGAATTCGCGCTCGCGGGCCGCGAGCACTTGTCCGCGAACCAGGCGCGCGTAGCCGACCCATCCGCCGAGCGAAAGCGCGAGTACGAGATTGAAAATGCCGGGGCCGCGGAAGGCGATGAAAGCGATTGCCAGCAGGATTCCCGGGAAAGAAAGAAACGCATTCATCAGAACGACGTTGACAAAGCGGTCGATGGCGCCGCCGTAGTATCCAGCGATGGAACCTATAATGAGTCCGAGGGCGAGCGAAGTGAGGACCACACAACTGCCGACCAGCATGGAGATGCGAGCGCCGTAGATGACGCGCGAGAGAATGTCGCGACCCAGTTCGTCGGTGCCGAACCAATGCGCGGAAGATGGCGCGTCGAGGCGCGCGGGCAGATGGATCGACGCCGGATCCTGCGGGGCGATCCAGGGCGCGAACAGGGCAAAGATTACGAAGATCACGACCAAGACGACGCCTGCGGCTGCGAGCGGATTGTGGCGGGCGTTTCCGGCAACCCGGCGGCGGAGCGAGATGGCGGCGGTGGACATCGATAAGCTGCAATTACCATAGCTCAAGTCGAAACTTCTGGTAATGATGAATCGTTTCAAAATCGGCACGATTCGTGGTACGCAGGCGGGCACCATGGGAGCGTCTCGACCGATTCCAGCCAATTCCTTTCTTTTGGGCTCAGGATGAGATGATTTCTCGCCCAGCGTCACTCTTGCGTACTTTAGCCTGTGGTTGCGATGATTGGTTATGCGTCGCGCTCTGCCGTGCCTTGCCGCCCTTGTCCTTCTGTCTGCCAGCTTGTTCGGCCAAAAACCCGTCTGGCAGCCTGCCCCCGGTCATGTGACCTTAAACCTGTGGCCGCACGGCGCGCCGGGGGCCGCGACGAATTCGCCTCCTGAGGTCGACACTACGACGGCCAAAGACAACATGATTGCCGGCAAACCGCTGATCCGGCTGGGCAATGTTTCCGTTCCGACCCTCACTGTCTATGAACCCAAAGGAAAGAACGCTGGCGCCGCAGTGGTCGTTTTTCCCGGAGGCGGCTACCACATCCTGGCCATCGATCTTGAAGGAACTGAAGTGTGTGATTGGCTCAACACCGCAGGCGTTGCCTGCGTTCTGGTTAAATATCGAGTACCCGACTCTGGGCCCTATCCCAAATCGTCTGCCGCGTTGCAGGACGCTCAGCGGGCCCTGGGGATCGTTCGCTCCCATGCCAGCGAATGGCACATCGATCCCAATCGCATAGGAGTCCTGGGATTCTCCGCCGGCGCTCACCTCGCCGCTGCGCTCAGCACGCACTTTGAGCAGCGCTTGTACGATCCCCTCGACGACGCAGATCGAGTCAGCTGCAGGCCCGATTACGCGGTAGTGATCTATCCCGGCTACCTGGCGCTGGCGGAACAGAACTTCGCGCCGAATGCGGAGATTCACGTCACCGAAAAGACTCCGCCTTCGTTCATTGTGCAGGCCGAGGACGATCCGGTTCATGTGGAAAACTCCACCGTCTATTTCCTTGCTCTGAAGAATGCGACGGTGCCGGCGGAGCTGCACCTCTACGCCAATGGCGGACATGGCTATGGACTGCGGCATACGGAACTTCCTATCACCGAGTGGCCGAAGCTGGTCGAGACTTGGCTACAGACCATCCACGTTTTGTCGGCTGTTCCTTAAGATTAGCGAGATCTTAAAGTTCGTCGGCTCGCTAGAGCAGACTTCGCTCATTCGCTCGAACATCAGGAACGTGCAATTTTGAGCAGTTCGCATGCCCCGGCGCGGGCATCATAGGAGTCGCAACTCTAATCCGAACGGAATGCTGCTTACAGGAGAAAACATGAAGACTGCGATTTTCGCAACCCTAGCTCTTGCAGTGATTTGCACGGCCGGCGCCGTCGCTCAGGATCAGAACCAGGATCGGCATGATCAACAAGTAACCTCGCATCGCGTCAGAAAGACGAACGTGACGGGCTATGTTCGAAAAGATGGCGACAACTACGTGGTGGAAGATGACAA
>PLEA01000044.1 GCA_003136335.1 Acidobacteriaceae bacterium
CGTTCCTTTTCTATGAACAATACTTCCGCCATGGCCAAATAAGCCCCTAGCTGGGAGGCCACAGTTGAAAGCAGTTGGACATGGTGGAGGTCATAGGTGTCGTCGCGTTCCACTTGCAGCACGCCGATGATCCGGTCTGCCCGAATGACCGGCAGCACGAGACGGCCTGAACCGGTACTGGAGGATTCAATATTGCGATTTCCCTCCATCACGTGCAGCATGTCCGAGAGCGACGATTGAAGGGTCGCGCGCGTCGATGCGGTCGAGTCGGGGATGGTGAAAAGATGCGTGTTCTTCGACAGGCCCACCAGCAACGCGCAACATTCATAGGGAACGAGGCGGTCGAGTAACTCGAGCACGCGACGAACCCTTGCATCCCTGCTTTCTTCCGACTCCAGCAGACGGACGATCTCCGCCAAGATACTCACGATCTGAGCGGAATCTTTTTGGTCGCGAACAGAAGACTTCATCGCTTTGATCTCCCTTTGGGCGGTGCTCTCCCAGTTAAGACCCCGCGTCGGCCCCTCAAGCCAGCATCCGCAAGTTGCACGCCGTCATGCCCGATCTTGAGCAGTCGAACCTGAGTCTCGTGCTTTATGCCTCGCGCTTTCAAGATCGAGATGCCACGCTCCAGCCTCCCCTCGATCTCAATGTATCGCAGTCGTAATAGGTTATCCGCGATAAACGAGATACCGTGTCCGGACAGTTCCTCGGTACCAAGAAGTTGCGGCGACTCCAGGGTCATCCAGAGCGTTACATTGGCAGCGCGCATGTGCTTGCTGAGCGAATACACAAGTTCCTTGAAGCGGCGCTCGGATGGCACACCAAGCTGCATCGAGGTGAGACTGTCGAAGACAGCGCGCCGTGTCTTACTTGTGAGCACCCGTTCCCGAGCGGTCTGGAGGTAGCGATCGGTCGAGAGTTCCACAGGTGAGATATAGCTGATCAGCAGCAGACCCTTTCGCTCCATTTCTGACAGGTCCCAACCGAGGCTGGCCGCTATCGTCCGAAGCTGATCCGGCGTCTCTTCCAAGGTGAAGAGAATGCCCTTCTCTCCTTGACGGGCTCCCGCCAATAGGAACTGAAGGCTCAGTATCGTTTTCCCGGTACCCGTTGCGCCCTGAAGCAGCGTGGTGCCGAGACGCTGGATTCCACCGCCGAACAGTTCGTCGAGTCCGTCGACTCCCGTCGACACTCTCTCGGGCTTCTGAACGGGGACAACGTCCGCTTGTTCGGGCGCACGGACACGCGGGAACACGGAGGCACCTTTCTCGCTGATCTCAAGAAAGTGGATGCCCGACACGTAGTCCATGCCCCGGAGCTTCAGCACTTCAACTTGGCGAACAGACGTCAACTCCTGTTTTTCTGCGCCCAATCGCAGGATCCCATCGGCGATCGCAAATTCCGCGTACTTCGAGAATTCATCTGGGACGTACTCACCCACGAGGAGAGTCGTGACACCCCAGGCCGCCGTCTGCGTGGCGAGATCGTAGACGAACGACCGGGCGACGTGGCCGGCATCAATATGGTCAGCAATCGCACGGAAGCTGTCGATGGCCAAGAATGCCGGTTGATGCTTCTCGATCATTGCCGAAAGTTCGGTCAGGGTGCCGTCGGCGCCTTTCCTCAAGGCGGCATTGAGGTTGGCAATCACGATCTGCTTGTCGACCAGTGCGGCATCGAAGAAATCGAAGAGCTGCATGTACCGGATGACTTTGATCGCTGGCTCCGCCAGGGTCGTAAAGTACAGACATTTCTTTCCTTTACGAGCTGCGCGAAACAGGATCTGGAGCGTTAGCACCGTCTTGCCAGAGCCAGGCTCACCAGCGATAACAACAACCGACTGCGCGGGAATTCCTCCGCCGAGAATCGCATCAAACGACTCATCGCCAGTGCTCTCGAGTTGCAGCGTGGGTTTCTGCCTGGTCTTCATTTGTCCTCTGAAAGAGACAGGCCACACTTCGCCAGTTGTGGCAACGCCTCCAACCGGTGCAAGACAACCGGTCCGGTCAGCTCGAATAGCAAGGAGTAGAGATCTTGTACGAGGGCTTGAAGCGCGGCGTTTGACCGTTCGTTCGCGTGCTTCCAATCTGCCGGAACGGCATAGACATACTCAAACCCTTTTCGCGTGATGGCAAGCTCTCCGAGTTCCGGGAAATCTCTCAGCCGCCTCTTTGCGCTGCGCCGCAACAGGGTCGCTGTCGCGGGCGAACCCAGAATTTCCACGAGAGCTCCCCAAAGAACATTGAATATCTCCGACGGCGTACCGGAAGTTTCGTCGCCCCCGGTCCGTGAGAATTGATCGAAATCTTGATTCACAACCTGATTCCTGCCCTTCGACATGAGGTGCGCCTCGCAGGCGAAAACGATGATGGCATCCACAGCCACAAGGGCTGTGTCGACGAATCGGCTCGCCGCGTTTCGAACGCCGGTTCTGGTGCTTGAATGAATACGAATGACGTGCCGGTGTTGTTCGGCAGCGCGCGTAGCAACCGCGTAGATGCCTTCCAAGCCGCCGGCCGATGCACCACGGGCGACAATAGCAAAGAACCTGTTGCGCCAATCGTATTCTCTTGCATATTAGCAATTACCTGGAGATTGGATGGAGAGTATCGCGCATGAGCGCTTCCCTCTTCCGGACGCGCGCAAGCGACATTTTGGCTGATCGGTTGCATGGGGGCCCACACGAACTCTTATAACACAGACGCTGGGGAATTTAATGTACTCACCCTACGGTTACATTCTTAAATGCCTTGACGCGTACTCAACCTGATCTTGCGAGGCAGAAGGAACTAGAATGCGAGGCGGTCGGGGTCAGCGGGAAGGATTCTCTCTCTAGTGGCCTGTCGCAGTGAAAGTGTTACTGCAGTCGCCACATCCAAAATCAA
>PLEA01000178.1:0-3933 GCA_003136335.1 Acidobacteriaceae bacterium
TGCCCAGGGCAATTCGTCCGATGCTGTTTTTTATATACAGGAAGGAAAGGTAAAACTCACCGTTGTGTCGAAGATCTGGAAGGAAGCCACAATCGGCATTCTGAACAAGGGCGATTTCTTCGGAGAAGGTTGCCTTACAGGGCAGCCTCTCCGCCTGTGCTCCGCAACCACTATGACCGATTGCTCCGTGATGAAAATCGACAAGAAGTCCATGATAGAAGTCCTTCACCGAGAACNNGTGAAAAAAGACTGGCCCGGATATTGCTATTGCTGGCTCATTTCGGCAAGGACGGCGTGCCCGAGACTCTAATCGCCAATATCAGTCAGGAGACGCTCGCAGAGATGATAGGCACAACTCGCTCGCGGGTGAGCTTTTTCATGAACCGGTTTAGGAAATTGGGGTTCATTGACTATCACGGCGGTGATGATTTGCAGGTTCATAGTTCACTTCTCAACATTGTTCTTCACGACTAGAACTTCATTTCGAACAATGTGGCAATGCTCTCGCGCAGACATAGCCACCCTCGGCTTCGCCATTTCCTGGATGACTTCGGCAAGAGTCGCTTCGGCTGATTGCTTTTGTGTTTTTCTCTTACCCACACCCCATGATTTCACGGGTCCGGAGCGTCTACAGGTCAATTTGGATCATGTATTCTGAGTCGAAGCGGGCATATCGNNAACCTGAGCAATTTTGAGCAGTCACCAAGTAGCCACCGTTGTAGTCTCTTGGCAGATGTGAAGGAACTAGGCGGCCCATGGTCGTTTTGTTCCTCTAGCTAGTGGCGCAGTCGTATATTCGTATAGAGGAAAAGTAGCTCATCCACCCGCTGCGCCACATCTACTTTTTGAACGGTTGTTCACACAGCAAGTCAAGTAACTCGACTGCTAGAACCTTTTGTGCCCGCGTCTGCAAACCACTTTTCGACAGCACCGATCAAATTATGAGCGGATTCTCACGGAGGTCAGAATGGAAGTTACCATTTCTACAGAAGACCTAAAAGCCAAGCTAGACCGAATAGACCCCGTCAAGGTCGTCGAGACGCTTGCGCCTTAACGCTACAGCGAAGCACACCTTCCCGGAGCGTTGAACATTCCGCCAGAACAAATCAAAGAACTCGCACCGCAGTTTGTTGCCCAACAAGGATGCTGAGATCATCACCTACTGCACGAGCATGCATTGACACGCCAGCGAATACGCCGCCCGTGAATTGGCGGCCATGGGTTACACCAACGTAGCGCATTATCCCGAGGGCAAGCANNTCGCATCTACTATTCAAGTCCATTGAGCACTCGCAGACCGCCTTCGCTCTGGGCCTAATGCTGGACTATGTACATGCTGCGAGGGATACGAAGTTTGCCGACCTGCTGGGATCGAAAGCCCGGCAATTCTATCTCGGGGACAGGGATTGTCCGTTGGCCTACGAACCGTCTGGCGAGGATTTCCTTTCCCCGTGTCTGGGCGAGGCAGACCTCATGCGCCGTGTATTGCCGAGTGAGGAGTTTTGCCCGCTGGCTTCGAACTTTCTGCCTCAGATTTACGCAGCCCGTAGAGGTAGGTGGTTGGAGCCAGTCGTGTCGCCCGATCCCAGCGATCCCAAATTAGCGCATTTGGATGGGTTGAATCTCAGCCGAGCATGGATGTTGGAGGGTATCGCTGCGGGCCTGCCCAAAGGCGACAAACGTCCGCCGATGATCGTCGCGGCTGCCGAGCAGTACAAGAGTGCGGGACTGGCAGCGGTGACTGGCAGACATTATGAAGGTGGTCATTGGCTGGGAAGCTTTGCTGTTTACCTCGTCACGAGGCGGGGCTTCTCCCTGAAGCGAGCGAATCTCAAGCGAGGATGTCGAGTTTCCCATTACACACTCTTCGGCAGCACCTTCTGAGATTCGCTGAGCTTCGCCGCCTGTGACAGTTGCTTCACAATCGCCATGGTGCGTGCGGTGTAGTCTACTCGCCTATCCGATTTCGGGCGTCGTTTCCGTTTGGTGACTGAATCGTGTTTTGACACTGGCTTCTCCTGTTGCTGATTGGTACCTCAAAGGTCTCTGAGGCAAAAGCCCACTCTAGTCTCGGAGCGGCCCCCAAAACTGATCACTTTTGCACAGGAGTCCTCCGTCTTCAGCAGGTCTCAAATCTATCTCTTGTTGGGGGAACGACTGGACTAATGATTTAAGACTTCTTCAGCAGGAAATCGCGAGAGCAATCCCTTCTTATAATCCGTGAGCCAGATTGAACCGTAACCAAAGCGAATGGAATCCCCGCCCTTGCCGACCCACTGCTTCACGACCTTGTCCACCGTGGCATCAATGCGAGTGAGCGGCACACCGAAAGCCGTTAGCCACACTGATTCGGCTCCGTAGCCTATGTCTCCGCCAGCGCCGGGAATGCCAACTTGAATCGTGGCGATCATCTTCCTGCTTCTCTCATCAATCCTGTTGACGGTTCCGTCGCCTTGGTTCAGCGTCCAAACAGAACCCCCGCCAGAAGTGAGAAACCGGGGCTTCGGCCCCACAGGTACCGACTCCAGTACCTTGCCAGTCGAGGCATCCACGGCAGTCAGGACACTGCTCTCCACTCCAGTGATCCAGACAATGCCATTGCTGAAAAGAGGGTTATAGGAACCGGGTGGAATTGAAATCCTCTGCCGCACGGTGTTCGTGGATGGATCGATTCGATTGAGGGTGCCGTTCCTATTCGTTACCATCCAAATGCTATCGTCACTGGCTGTGATCCCACCCTCTGGGCCTGCTGGCGCTATAGGGAGTGTGGCACTGATGGTATTCTTGGCGGCATCGATCCGAACAAGTTGGGACTTCTTTCCACAGAGCGGAACCCAAATGCTGCCGAACCCGGAAGCCAGACCGGAGCAAGCTTCGGCTGGCACTCGCACAGTGGCAACAATCCGGTTCGTTGTCGGATCAATTCGCAACACGGCATAGGGTTTCGTGCTCGCCACCCAAACAGCGTCATCGGTTATCAGAACCCAGTCTGCGGTTCCGCCAATTTTGATCGTCGCGGACGCCTTCAAGGAAACAAACGGAACCTGAACCTCCTTTACCCCCGGCTTCGGCACCTTCCAATCCGAGCTAGGAGCCTGACCCGCGACACTTCCATTTGCTACTAGAAGCAGAAAGAGGAGCTTTAGCAAACTGAGATTCGAACGAATTGCGATTACTTGCGCAGCATGTCTCATTGCTCGTACCAATCCGAGTGCGGCGACCAACCGCAACACTTGAGACACTGTGTCGAGGTCCATTGGTGCAGGCACGCAGGGCAGACTCCTCCGGTTTCGAAGGTGTTCCAGAAATGCCCGCAGTCACAAGACCAATGGTCGTCCTTGCGGGGCGACCGGCCGCAGAGTGGACAACGGATTCGAGGGCCGGACGGTTCGCGGCTCTTTCCCTGATCGGGCTCGCGATCAATAACACCGGAGGACTTGTCGTCCGAGAGGGCGCACATGAGACGACTAATGAAAATGCCCAGGCTCATTTTGAGTCTAGGCATGTGAAGTACGGCCTGTTTCCTTCGTAGTCAAGCGGTTTTCTTTGCGGCTTTCACCTTCGCCCATCGCGCGCGTTGCGCCGCAGCGATCTTCCTGCGGGCACCGGCTGACATCGTTCGTTTCTTGGGCATCGTCACCACGTTGCCTTTGTTGCTCTTCGCCTTCACCTTCGCCCACCGTGCTCGCTGAGCAGCCGCGATTCTTGCCCTACCTGCAGCCGACATCCTGCCCTGAGTTCCTGTCTTTTTCCCATATGCCGCGCCGAAAGCCGAGAGTGCTGCAGTAATAGCCTTCATTTGTTTGGTCAAGCGATCATGTTCTTCCTTCAAGATCTGAACTACACCAACTAGGTTCGTCATTGAATCCCCCCTCGCCGGGATTGTAGCAGGGTCGTCGCGGTCAATGCTATGGCGAGTAGAGTCGAGAACAG
>PLEA01000178.1:3948-4100 GCA_003136335.1 Acidobacteriaceae bacterium
CGGCTCTCGGAAAAGACGCACGCCTCAGAACGAAGCATGTGACGCCCTCTGCAACTCCTGAACACAAGCCGGGGTGACTAGACTTATCGTCAATCCCCAAGTCCTTCGTTGCTTCTTGCGTCTGTCTTTAACTGAGGCCCCTTCCCTCCACC
>PLEA01000352.1 GCA_003136335.1 Acidobacteriaceae bacterium
CCTTCAGCCGTCAGCTATCAGCCGCCAGCTATCCCAAAATCATTTATAGCGATACACAATTCGTCCGCGATTCAGGTCGTAGGGCGAAAGTTCCACTGCAACCTTGTCTCCAGGCAGAATACGGATAAAATTCTTGCGCATCTTTCCCGAAATATGGGCCAGCACCTGATGCTTGTTTTCCAGCTCAACCCGGAACATCGCATTGGGCAGGGGTTCGAGAACCACCGCCATGACTTCAATCGCGTCTTCTTTGCTCATCGACTCCTTGAAAGCTCTTGGCTGTTGGCTGTTGGCTCTTGGCCTTTAGCTCTTGGCTCTTAGCTAAAGGCCAAGAGCCAAGAGCCTTTCTTACTGCGTCAAAATCACCGGACCATCCCTCGTCACTGCCACGCAATGCTCAAAGTGCGCGCTGCAACTGCCGTCCGCGGTAACCGCCGTCCATTTATCGCCCAGCACTCGCGTCTCGGGCTTGCCGTAATTCACCATCGGCTCGATCGCGATGACCATACCTTCGCGCAACTTGGCACCGTGTCCGCGTGCTCCAAAATTCGGAACCTGCGGCTCTTCGTGCAACCGTGTCCCAATCCCATGCCCGACAAACTCGCGCACCACGCTGAATCCCGCGGCTTCCACATGCTCCTGCACCGCCGCCCCCACATCGCCGATCGAGTTGCCGATCCGCGCCTGCTCAATCCCCCGGTACAGCGACGCTTCCGTCACTTCCAGCAACTTCTGCAACTCCGGCTTCAGCCCGTTGCCCACCGGAACGGTAATCGCCGCATCGCCGTAATAGCCGTCGAGCACCACGCCGCAGTCAATCGAAACGATGTCGCCTTCCTGCAGCACCCGTTTTTCCGACGGAATGCCGTGCACAATCTCTTCATTCACCGACGTGCACAACACGCAGGGATAATCGTAGTACCCCTTGAACGCCGGCTTGGCCCCGAGTTCCTTAATCTTTTTGTCGGCGGCGCGCTCCAGATCCATCGTCGACACGCCCGGCGCCACCAGCGTTCTCACATGGTCAAGAACCTGCCGCACGATGCGGCCGCTTTGCCGCATCTTCTCTATCTCCGCCGATGATTTACACACAATCGCCATTCGTCTTACGCGTGATGATCTTCCAGTATCCGGTAGATCTGTTCCGTGACGGCGTCCACCGGCAGATCTCCATTCACCGAGATCAATCTGCCCGTACGCTGGTAGTAGTCTGCTACCGGACGAGTCTGCTCCTGGTATGCCGTGAGTCTGGGCTGAATTACTTCCAACCGATCGTCATTGCGGATCACCAGCTTCGTCCCATTCACGTCGCAGACTTCATCCACGCGGGGCGGCTGGAAGTGGACGTTATAGATCCGTCCACAGGTGGGACAAGAACGGCGTCCAGTAATCCGGAGCAATATTTGATTATAGTCCACGTCCAGGCGGATCACAATTGGCCAAGCCCGGGTCGGACGCGAGTTGTCAAAGAGCTCCCGATCGAGCAGCGCATCGAGCCACCCGGCCTGGGCTGCAGTCCGGGGAAACCCGTCTAAAACATAACCGCGCTTGGTGTCCGGCTGCAGCAGCCGTTCGCGGACCATGTTGCACACCAGATCGTCGGAGACTAATTCTCCCCGCGCCATTACTGCCTTGGCAGTAAGCCCGAGTTCCGTCCCATGGGCCACGTTCTCGCGCAGGAGATCCCCCGTCGACACCTGGGGAATTCCGTAGTGTTCCATGATGCGCTTGGACTGAGTGCCTTTCCCGGCACCCGGTGGTCCGAGCAGCACCACAGGACCCACGTCACGCAAGGTTTCCTGCGCCATCGGCTTGACCAAAGCCTCCCGAGCTCAGTCTCCCGGCGCCCGCCGAGGTGCAGCAACCTCTATAGAGACGTTACGTGCAACGTCTCCTGCTTCTAGTACCGGTGCCGCCCGCAAGATGTTGCAAGCTACGTCTCTACGAGAAGCCGCCTACCAGGTGCGACGGCCGCGAATGCGTCCACTGCGCGGCGTAAATCCGTCGTAGTGGCGCATGATCAATTGCGCCTCAATTTGCGTGACCGTATCCATTGCCACCCCCACCACAATCAGCAACGACGTTCCACCAAAATAAAAGGTCACACCCAATCCATTCGTCACCCAGTTCGGCAGAATTTCAAACCATCTCCCAATCGGACCATAAAGATGGTTGAGGTGAATACCGGTAATCATCCACTCCGGGATGAACGAAATAATAATCAGATACAGCGCGCCGACAAGCGTGATGCGCGTGAGCACTTCATTGATGAAGTCCGCGGTGCGCTTCCCGGGACGAATGCCGGGAATAAATCCACCGTACTTCCGCATATTGTCGGCGACTTCGCTGGGGTTGAAAACGATGGAAACGTAAAAGTACGCAAAGAAAATAATGCCGACCGCATAGAGCACGGTGTAGAGCGGCTCCCCCCACCCCAGCCAGCGGAACAAATCCCCGAAATAGCGGTTGTTGCGCATGCCGTAGCCGATGGTTTGCGGCAGCGTCAAAATCGAAGACGCGAAGATTACCGGCATCACACCGCCCGCGTTGACCCGCAGCGGCAGGTGCGTCGACTGCCCGCCCATCACCTTGCGCCCCACCACCCGCTTGGCGTATTGCACCGGGATGCGGCG
>PLEA01000285.1 GCA_003136335.1 Acidobacteriaceae bacterium
CGAGGTGTTTTTCCAGCGTTCCATCCGCGAACGTCACGCGTGGCTCATGCATGCGGTCGTTGCGCGCCCGCTCAAAACTTCCCATGTAACCCTGCGCTACTCGTTTCCAGACCATATCCCGCGCGAAAAGGTAGGCCCGCTTACGCATCGCGTGGCGTAAGGCCGGAGTATCCAGGAGTTCGACCGTCTTGCGCGCAATGGCCTCGGGATCCTGGAACGGAACCAGCGCTCCTCGCCCGCCATCCAATAACTCGATCGCGTGCCAGTACGGCGTCGAGATGATCGCCTTCCCCGCACCCAACGCGAACGCAAGCGTGCCGGAAACCACCTGCGCCTCATGACGGTAAGGCGTGACATAAATGTCGGCAGCGCCAATGAATTCCACCATCTCTGCGGGGCTGACGAAGCGGTTATGAAAGATCACGTTCGACTCCACTCCGATTTCCTTTGCCAAAGCCTGCAGGGACTCTCGATAGCGATCACCCTCCCGGCGGAGGACATGCGGATGAGTCGCGCCTGAAACCATGTAGACGACGTTCTTGTGCTTCGACAGAATGTGAGGCAACGCCTGAATTACGTTTTCGATTCCCTTATTCGGCGAGAGCAGGCCGAATGTGAGCAGCACCGCCTTTCCTTCCACACCAAAGCGGTCCTTGTAGAAATTAGGATCCAGAAATGGCAAGTCGGCGACGCCATGAGGAACCATATCGATCTTGCTGCCTGGTACTTTGAATATCTCCTGCAGCAATTGAGAGGACAGCTCGCTCATCACGATGAGACGATCCGAAAGCGCGGCGATTTCTTCCATCACGATTCTCTGTTCCGGACTCGGTTCGCGAAGAACCGTATGCAGAGTAGTGATGACTGGCATTTTGAGCCGGCGCAGCAGAGCCAAAATGTGACTGCCAGCCGGGCCGCCAAAGATTCCGTATTCGTGCTGCAGGCAGACCATATCGAAATTCGTGAAATTCAGAAAGTCAGCGGCTTGTTCATAAGACGACAAATCGTCTTGCGCCAGCGCGAGCCTGACCCGGGGTGGGTACGCATATCCGCTTTCAATATCGTTGATCGGCAAGGCAAACAGACGTGCTGTTCCGTACTCGCTGGAAATCGCCTCGCACAGGTCCGTGGTAAAGGTGGCAATCCCGCATTGGCGCGGCAGGTAGTTACCAACCACGGCGATCCGGCTCGGAAGTCCGGCGTTCAATTGCGGCCGCACCAGCACCGAGGGCAGTTCACGGGATGCCGTGGGGCGGGTAGGAACCAGTTCGAGAGTTCGGGTGGAGGGTACTGTTTCTATGAATGACATCAATGATCCTGAATTGCTTAGGCCAGCACGAAGAAATTGGTTTCAAGAACGAATATCCCTCTGCAAGCAAGGAATCGCGATCGGCAATAGCCCCAATCCCACGGTGTTTCAAGGCATTCTCTGTGATGGCGATCTCCGAGCTAGTATGTACGGCTTGCACCCATAAAGACTGGTCAAAACTGACCAGATTGGCCGGCCAGAATGCTCTACAGTCAAACTGTAGTTCTTCGCCACCCTGCATCTGGCCAAGGCCGTTTCGCAGGGCACTCAGGAGAGTTCCTTTTCGATGCCGGCTCTTCAGTTTCTTAAATTTAATCCTTACGGAGACGCTTCTTATGATGGCACCAGAGGTCGGTCCCAACCGGATGAACATGAAATTCACCAATGGCGGCAGAACCGTGGTCATCCACCTTGTGCGCGGGCTTCCCCCCAAACTCAGCAGAGACAAAAAGACCATTACGATCACCTTTGCCGAGCGCGGATCGATCCGCAGCAACCTCCATAAGGGGTAGAAGTAGACCAGATCGGTTCTGCCTGAAATCGCAACCTTGCAACCCCGGCTTGGCGCAGTGGTTGCCATTGACTACCGCGATCAATAAGACTAGGGTCGAGAGTAGAGCGAATATCGCTTGTCTCTCGTTCAGGTCCTCTGAGCTAAGTCAGCCTATCTGAGTTTCTTCCCTTAGATCACCATCACTGCTTCCACTGCGCTCCCAAAAAGGAGAATTCGATGACCCCCACCATTCACGTTGGTACAGTCCTAATCGGGGAAGAGTCGCCGCACATGGCCGAAGCTCTTGCGTTGCAGAGCGATCCGTACCTCGGGAACTGGAGCGTGATCAGGGCTCTCGATGGATTTACTCTGGACGATAAAATTCATGCCGCCGGATGGAATTTCTTTTTCATGGCGGCGGAAGTGAAGGTGATGTTTTTCGGCGCGACCGGAGCGAGAAACATTCAGCACGCCTTGAAGCGCATCTTCGGAAAAGTCAAACCGCAGAGCTTTAATTGTCTCGAAGTCACTGGAATTGTGGCCAAACATTTTCTGGGTGTGCCCTATACCTCGGTTTCCGTACATTCCCGCCACATCCAGCAGAGCTCCCAGCTCGATAGCATCGAAGACAGGCGCCACGGCCAGCGAGACGCCGCACAGCCCGGCATTGGCCGAGGACGGCGAATCCGTCTCGGTGTCGAAGGCGACCAGGCCTTCGGCGCGGGCGCGGGCGATGAAGCCGTCCAGGGTCGCCAGGTCGCGCACGCAGACATAGCCGCTGGCGTCCATCGGCTTGGCCGCCACGGGCTCGGCCGCCGGTCTGGGCGTCGGCGCCGCGCCGCCGTTCATCGCCTCGGCGACCCGCCGAGCGAGGGTTCGGAATTCCATCATCTCCAGGAATTGCGCAAACACCGCCGCATCCGGCTCGGCGATATCCAGGTCTTCGATCGGCGCGGGCAGCGGGGTATCGCAATCCAGCCGCACCAGCTCGCGCGACAGGCGGATCTGGTCGGCGAAGTCGATCAGGGTCTGGCGACGCTT
>PLEA01000421.1 GCA_003136335.1 Acidobacteriaceae bacterium
AGCCCGGCATGAGCCGCGACGATTTGCTCCACACAAATTACGGCATCATGAAAGCGGTTGTAGGCCAGGTGGTGAAGCATTCGCCGAATTGCATTCTCATCATCGTTTCCAATCCCCTGGATGCCATGGCGCAAGCCGCCTACAAGCTGAGCGGTTTTCCGCGCGAGCGTGTGATTGGCATGGCCGGAGTCCTCGACTCGGCGCGCTTCCGCGCCTTCATCGCCGACGAACTAAAAGTCAGCGTAGAGAACGTGACCGCATTCGTCCTCGGCGGCCACGGCGACACCATGGTCCCCTTGCCGCGCTATTCCACCGTCGCAGGCATCCCGATCACGGAGCTGATCGAAAAAACGAAGCTCGAAGCCCTGGTGCAGCGCACCCGCGACGGCGGCGCCGAAATCGTGAAATATCTCAAGACCGGCTCGGCCTACTACGCGCCCTCAGCCGCTGCCACGGAAATGGTCGAGGCGATCCTCAAAGACAAAAAGAAAATCCTCCCCTGCGCCGCTTTCCTGCAAGGCGAATACGGCATCACCGGCCTCTACGTCGGCGTCCCGGTAAAGCTAGGCGCAAAAGGAATCGAGCAGATCATCGAAATCAAACTGACGCCGGAAGAAAAAGCGGGGCTCGATAAGAGCGCGGCGGCGGTGAAGGAATTGGTGGGCGTAATCGGCGTATGATTCGCATCATGTGGGGCGGACACTCCTGTCCGCCGCCTTTGACTTGACTCTGGTCAATGACCATAACATAAACAACAAATGAAAGAAGTCCCGATTTCCGAGCTCAAAGCCGGCTGCTTCCGCATCTTGGAGCAAGTGCGCAAGACGCAGAGGGCGATCCGCATCACTCGCTTTGGGAAGCCAACTGCCGAAATCGTGCCAACATCCCCGGCAAAGCGTCCCCCAAACTGGTTGGGATGCATGGCAGGCACGGTGCACATTATTGGCGATATCGTCGGCCCGAGCGGCGATGAAAGCGATTGGGAAGCTGCGCGGTAATGTATACACCGCCCCGATTGTCACCTTCAGCAGAACGTCTTTGTTCGGGTCGGTCGTTGCGGCCACGCGGAATGGCGGTGGACCGTCTGCCGCCGCGAGACCGCCATCCCGGTTTTCCACAGCCCTTACGCAAACTATGTGACGAACAACCTTTACTGAGGAAAACGGAACGCGCAAATTAGGAGCATGCGCGAAAGCTCTCCCAACAACGGCAGTCGCAGTCGCCCGCCCCGCTACTCACAGTTTGAAGCTAAGTCATTGTTCACCAATATTTTACGTCTAAGTCCTTGCGGCTCAAGATTTCGCCCCATATTCCCTGCATATCCAAAGCCCGCAAGCACATGAATTCAAAGATTTTAGGCGCAGGACGGAAGAAATAAAATATGGATATCCCGCCGGCCTGAGCAGCAGCGCCTCACACCTTCTCGATCGTCACCTTCTTCACCACAATATCCTTGTTCGGCCGATCCTGGCGATTGCGCGGGAGCGCCACAATCTTCTGCGCCACGTCCTGACCTTCGACCACCTCGCCGAAAATCGTATGCTTGCCGGTAAGCCAAGCCGTAGGCGCCAGCGTGATGAAGAACTGCGAGCCGTTCGTGTTGGGCCCGGCATTGGCCATGGCGAGTTTTCCCGCCTTGTCGAATTTGTGCGGAGAACCCTTAGTCTCGTCTTCGAACTGATAGCCCGGCCCACCCGTCCCCGTGCCCTGCGGGTCTCCGCCCTGAATCATAAAGTCGGGAATCACGCGGTGAAAAATCGTCCCATCGTAGAGCCGATCCTTCGATTTCTTGCGAGTCGACGGATGCGTCCATTCGCGCTTGCCTTCGGCGAGTTCTACAAAATTGGCGACGGTCTTGGGCGCTTCCTTTTCAAACAGGCGACACACAATGGTCCCTTCGCTGGTTTCAAACGTAGCGTACAGTCCGGGTTGGCGAGTCATGAATTTCCTTTCGAAAATCAGTCGTTAGTATTATGAAGTACACATTCTTGTCATCTCGAGCGAAGCGAGGGATCTAGGTTCTTGCTCGCACTGCCGGTGCTGCCGCCACGGCAAACACCCAGATCTCTCGCTTCGCTCGGGATGACAATTCTAATTCGGTGTCGCCGGCGTCTTTGGCGCCGTCGCCGCAGGTTTCTTCGTCGTGGTTCCGGCTCCGGGTTTCGGAGCGTTCCCCGTACTGCGCACAATGCTGATGTGAATAATCTTCACCGGTCGAAACGGCTTGTCGGTCGAGGGATCGGTGGCCATGTGCGCGATCTGCTTCACCAACGCTATCGTCGGTTCATCGCACTGCCCGAAGATCGTATATCCGCCATTCAGATGCGGCGTAGCCACTTCAGTGATGAAAAATTGCGAGCCGTTGGTGTTGGGTCCGGAGTTGGCGTAGGCCAGCCGGCCCGGCTGGTCAAACAGCAGATCCGCGGAGACCTCGTTTTTGAACTTGTATCCCGGATCACCCGTGCCGTTGCCCGCAGGGTCGCCACCCTGGATCATGAAGCCCGGAATCACGCGATGAAAGATAGTTCCGTCGTAGAGCGGCACGCCGTGCTTGTTGGCGCCGCTCACTGGATTCTTCCAGTCTTTGGTCCCGCTTGCGAGGCCAATAAAGTTCTCCACGCCAAGCGGCGCCTTGTCAGGAAAGAGCGTGCAAGTCATCTTGCCCGCGGTGGTATTGATGACGGCGGTCGGCTTGGTCGCCGCATGAACGCCGGGCTTGGCTACGCTGTGTACTTGGCCAGCGGTTCCGGGCTTGGCTGCGGCCGTGCCTTGCGTGGTCGAACTGGACTGCGCGAAAGCGGCCGAAGCCGCCATTATCAGTACGAATAAATTCGCGAATAGCTTACGCATGAATGCTCCTTGCAACTTGGAGATGTCACTGTTGGAATTTGTGCAACGTTGCATTGTACGACAGCGGCGGCCATCATTTCCTGTCGACGAGTTGAACAAAATCCCACCGAGTCAGCCTATTTTGAGGCAGTCGCTGCCCTCATTTCGCGGCTTACTCGTTCGACTTGGCCGAAGACGCGAAGCAGATTGCCACCAAGAATCTTGTGGATGTCGGTCGCGTTGTACCCGCGATCAAGCAGTGCCTGCGTAATCTTCGGCAGATCAGCCGCCGAGTCGATGCCCTGCGGCGTGGCGCCGCTCACCCCGTCAAAGTCGGAGCCCAGGCCTACATGATCAATCCCCGCAACCTTAGCGATGTGATCGATGTGGTCGATCAGCGACTTCAGCGGCGGACGCGGGATTTTCGCCATCCACTCGCGCTCAATGCGGTCGACGTCGACGTAGCTGACAGGCTTGCCTGCAGCTTTCAGTTCATCGGTATATTTCTGCATGGCGGCAGCCTGATCTTTTGCCTGAGCCTCCATCGCGTTGCGGAAGTCCGCGTCGTCAAAGCCGCTGTAGAAGTTGACCTGCACCACTCCGCCATTCTTGGTGACAGCGCGCAGCATATCGTCAGTCATGTTGCGCGGAGCATCGACCAGCGCGCGCGCCGATGAGTGCGACGCGATCACCGGAGCTTTGGTCGTCGCGATGGTATCCCAGAACGTCTTGTCGGCCACGTGCGAGATGTCGACCGTCATGCCCAGGCGATTCATCTCCATCACGACTTCCTTGCCGAAGTCGGTGAGGCCGTTGTGGTGCTGCACCTTGGCGTCGTCAATATCGCCGGAGGAGTCCGCCCACTCGTTGGTGTTCGACCAGGAAAGCGTCATGTAACGCACGCCAAGCCGGTAGTAGTCGCGCAGCAGGTGCATGTCATTTTCAATCGAGTGCCCGCCCTCAATTCCCATGAGCGCGGCAAGCTTGTGCTCACGGTGCGCGCGTTCAATATCGGCCACTGAGAACGCCATCATCATGCGGTCGGGATGGCGCGCAGCTTGCTCGTAGACCGAATCGATCAAATCGAAGGTGTGGCGGGCGAAATGGCCCTGGTTGGTCTCCGGTTCCACCCAGATGGAAAAGAATTCCGCGCCGAGGTTTCCGCGGCGGGCCTTGTCGAGGCTGATGTGGCCGATGTCGTTGGGATCGGTCGAGCCGATATCGAAGCCTTCGTCAAGAAACCGCTGCGGCGTATCGGCGTGCGTGTCAATGATGAGGGCGGAGTCGTGAATTTGCCGTGCCCGGGTGCTGACAATCATGTCGGGTCCAGCCGACGCCTTTTCCGGAGCTTGGGCCGCGGCGAGAGTGGAGATCAGCACGAGAACGAAAATCAGCCTGTCTGTCATAGTTGTAACCCACCGACGTAAGAACGATGCGGGCAGGTTTCCGATTGTATAGGCAGAGCCATTCGACAACCAAACCGCCCTCTTAGAAGTACCAGTAAAGCATGGGCGCGCCGAAAACAACGGGTCGGAGAATTCAAATTGCACGTAGAGCCGCGAGTGCCTGCTGCATACAAATCTCAAACGGTTGTTCAGTGTCGATCACGCTCTTGGCATGGATAATCGCTTCGAAGCGCGATTTCACTTCGAGGTAAAGCTGGTAGTCGCGATTTCCCGCGGGATGCTCGCGGGTTTCCGCGTCAGCCGTAAGTCTGCGCCTGGCGGTCTCATCCGAGCAAACACATTCGAGAATCCGCCACGGCTGATGCAGGGAAGCGGCCGCGGCCAGCACGTTTTCAATTTGATAGCGCCGCGAGAACGGGCGCCCGTCGAGAAAAATCGCGCGCGCCGAATTACGAGACAAAAGATCTTCCGCCGTTTCGAGCATGAGATGCAGGCAGAAATCGTCCTGCCGCGGCGAGTATTCGACCTCGTCAGCGAGAAAAATGGCGTGGCGAATTTCGTCCTTGCTCAAGACGCGCCCGGATGTGCGCACGGCCAGTTCGCGGGCGAGCGTGCTCTTGCCAGTTCCGGGAAGTCCGGCCATCAGGACGATCATAAGAAAAGAATCGTAACGGATTTACTGCGGAGGGGTTTGAAAAACAGGTTTCAAAGTTGCAGAGTTTCAAGGTTTCAAAGTCTTGACGAGATCGCCTTGAAACCTTGAAACTTTCGAAACCTTGAAACCTGGGCTGTCCTACTTGGTGCCGGCGCCGAGCGCAATCTGTGTCTCGGGCCTTTCGCGGTCAGGATGCTCGACGGGAACGATATCTTGAGTCTCGCGCCACTCCGAGTAGTGACCGCTCACCATGATATGGAAGACCCACTGGTGGCGCTCTTCTTCCGGTTCTACCAGGCCGAGCGCCTTCATGTAAAAGAGGTAGTGCTCCATCCAGCGAATCTGATCTTTGCTCATGCCGCGACGTTGCAGGTCGACCGTCACGCCGGCGAGATGCGAAGAGGCGGTGTCGCCGTCGGCGGGCGCGGCATTGCGGTTGTGGCGTCGAAGCTTTTTCTGAATCTTGACTGTGCGCACCGCCGAGTTTACCTGAATCTGCTGATGGAAGCGGTTGTAATAAGCCTGGCTCAGGTCATCGACAAAATCCCGTGTCCACTGGCGGCAGTAGCGCCGCGACGGATCAAGCCGGGGATCGAAGCGCAGCATCTCACCGGGAAGAATCTCCAGCAGGGAACCGTCCGCCTTCAGCGCTTCAAGTTCAGTTTCATCCTCAATGCGCGGCAGGTCCAGGCGGTCAATCTCAGCGTTCTGGATCAAAAGCGATTCGTGCGACGGCCGGAACATCGGATTCCAGCGCAGCCACCGGAAGTGCCTGCGGGGATGGTGCTGCGGGATCGCGTGATGTATGGCAAAAGCAGTGCCAGACAGGCCGCCACACACCAGAGCCAGTAAGAAGGCAGCCGCGAATTGAAGTCTGACGGTGCGTCTCACGAAATGGTTCCAACGTTCTCGCGAAGCTCTTACGGTGCGAGTAGCGGTTATTCTAAGCCATGCTGTCAAGTGGTCCAATCCGATACTGCCGCCACGCCATTACGTGCGTACTCAGCAGCTCGTCCCACGCGGTTACTGCTAGCTTGGTTACTGTCGGTTACCGGCAGTCGCGAGAGGACATGCTGCCCTTTCTATTGGCAAATAACGGACCATTTCCGAGGGGACCTAAGGGCTAGCTTATGTGCCCGGCTAGCCGCTACTTGGCGGGATTAAGATGATACTTAGACGAGTCTGGTTGTGTCCGTTTAGAGCAATGTGACAAAAATCAGCACTGCAAAGGGCCAACCAGCACTTCGGTTTGCGACTATCTAGAAATCAGAACTTCGTTAACCTGGATAACCGGTTGAATGTCGGTATAGTTTGGCACGTCGCCTTGGAGCTTCGCAGCGTGAGGCATAAAAGCCGCCATGAAGTCCTCGACCGAATCAAACAGAAAGTGACACATGGCGAGGAATGCCACATCTGTTCCTGGCTCCCCGCCGCTTAGTCCACGCTCAACAGAAACGCCCTTGAAGCCAGAGTGGGCGCTCAAAAGGCCAATCGAGAGCGGCATATGCTTTTCAACGTAATAACGCATATCGAACTGCGAGCCCCTGGTGTTCGGATATAGGATGCTGATCTTTACCATCAATTCTCCATTGGCTGTGTGTGGTGCTTCGTGTCGCTGACTAACAGACCAAACGGCGATGTGGAGCGATCGCACATTGGCTGCAGGGAGTTGTTCTTCCTGTTCTAGAGAATCAGCGTCGCAAAAGGTCGCCCAGCGCCTGCTTCATCACCTGCCCGCCCACCTCGGAGATGGACTTGGTCAGCGGAATGTCCTTGGGGCAAACCTCGACGCAGTTCTGGGCGTAGCCGCATTCTTGAATACCGCCGTCGCCCATCAGGGCCGCCAGTCGCTCCCGCTGCAGCGCCTTGCCCGTGGGATGCGTATTAAAAAGCTGCACCTGCGCGATCGTGGCCGCGCCCACGAAGCCGGTGTCCTCGTTAAACTGCGGACAGGCTTCCATGCAGCAGCAGCAGGAAATGCAACGCGAGATGGGATACGCGATTTCCTGTTCCTCGGCCGACATGCGCGGCCCGGCGCCAAGATCGTACGTGCCATCGATGGGCACCCAGGCCTTGACGGCCTTCAGATTTTCAAAAATGACGCTACGGTCGGTGGCCAGATCGCGCACGACGGGGAACTTGGAAAATGGCTCCAGCCGAATCGGCTGTTCGAGATTGTCAATGAGCGCCGAGCAGGCCATGCGCGCGCGCCCGTTGATCAGCATGGCGCACGATCCGCAAACTTCTTCGAGACAGTTCGAGTCGTAGGTGATGGGCGTGGTCGCCTTGCCGTCGCGCGTGGCCGGCTCGGCTGCGATGTCCATCAGCGCCGAAATGACATTCATGTT
>PLEA01000194.1:0-2343 GCA_003136335.1 Acidobacteriaceae bacterium
GTGCTGAAGACGAATTCGGAGAACTACCACAAGTCCGAGATTCAAGTGAAGCGCATGGGCCACTTCCTGGGCAAGGGTCTTCTCACCACTGAGGGGGAGGCTTGGCGCACACAACGGCGCCTCATTCAGACCGGTTTTGAGCGAAAGCAACTCGAAGTTCTGTCCTCGATCATGCAGGACTCCCTGGCCGACTCGCTGCGGGACTTCGACAGACAAGCCCGGCTCGGCCCTGTCGATATCTATCCCCTCATGATGAAAATTACCTTCGCGATGGTAGGCAGATCTCTGTTTGGAGCCCGATTGAAAGAGGAAGACATCGACCTCATCAGCNNATCTCGACCGTCCAGGAATTTATGGTTCGCCAAACCATTCAGCCCTACCTGAATCCCTGGTTTACCGTCTCGGGAGAACTGCGCAGACACGAGGAAATGCGAGCCCGCGCCTTCGGCATTTTGCTCGACTACATCAGGCGGCGGCGCAAGGAGGCCCCCGGCCACGATCTACTGCAGATCTTGCTGGATGCTCGCTACAGCGACGGCCAAGGCATGAGCGATGAGTTGGTCCTCAGCGAGAGCATGCAACTGCTGGTCGCCGGCCATGAAACGTCGTCGAATGCTTTATCGTGGCTTCTCTACCTGCTCAGCTCGCGTCCGGATTGTGTCGACAGAGTACGGCAGGAGTTCGATTCTGTGCTGAGCGACAAACCTCTGAGTTACTCAGATGTTCCGAAGTTCGAGTTTACGACTCAGGTCATACTGGAGGCGCTGCGCCTTTATCCGCCGTTTTGGATGGTCGACCGAATGGCTCTCGCCGACGACCGCGCAGGGGATCTCGTTATACCCCGGGGGTCGACGGTCGTTGTGTTCATTTACGGCGCGCACCATTCGCCGCAGTACTGGGAGAACCCGGAGAGTTTCAACCAGGAACGCTTCTCCAAAGTGAAGGAGAAGCTTCACACGCCCTTCGCCCATTTGCCCTTCGGGGCTGGCCCTCGGGGCTGCATCGGCGGCAACTACGCCATGCTGCAGATGCTCATGATTCTGAGTGTTCTGCTCAGAAAATACGATTTCTGTCTGGTTCCGGGCCAGACCATCGAAGCACGCCCGATGGTGATCTTGCGACCGGAGCACGGAATCCGCATGACCTTCACCGAGACAATCCCACGCAGCGTCGCCAAACTGTCCGACTGTTTACACTGATCAAACCTAGGCGCTTGCGCGCTACTCCACTTTGACCGGGTAGAATTTCCCAACGGAAATGACACTCTCGCCATCACAGGTATATATAGCGTCAAATCAGCGATTTGCACTTACTCGGCAGTCCAGTCCAAAGATTCAAGAGGGCCAGATGGTGATCATCCACATGTGCCTTGATCTGACATCTCGCTAAGTTGTAGTCTCGGGCTCACGCCGATGTCGGTGCTTGCCGCGAGCGTCGCTACGCTTACAGCCGTGACCTGGTCTTACCTTGCCTTGGCCAGGGGGTCCTTCTGGCGTATTAAAAACGCCAAGCCGGACGCAAGTGACAAGGCGGGATTTTCGGGCGGCGTCGTTGCCGTAATTCCGGCCCGCAATGAGGCAGAACTGATCGGACCGGTCGTCACATCCTTATTAAATCAGTGCGTGGCTATGCCCGTCCTCCTCGTGGATGATGAGAGTTCAGACGGTACAGCGGATGTGGCACGGCGCGCTTCAGAAAAAGCAGGCAAGGCCGATGCGCTTATTGTGATTCAGAGCAAGCCCTTGCCGGCCGGGTGGACGGGAAAATTGTGGTCGATGCACCAGGGCATTGAGCGCGCACGCGCGTTAAATCCCGCATGGCTCCTGCTCGCGGACGCTGATGTACTGCATGGTGCAGAGACAGTAGCGAATCTGGGTCTCATTGCTTCGCATGGTCATTACGATCTGGTCTCGTTTATGGTGAAGCTGCATTGCGAGAGCCTTCCGGAAAAACTGCTCATTCCCGCCTTCGTGTATTTCTTTTTCATGCTCTACCCGCCAGCATGGATTCGCGATACCCGGCGCTCGACCGCCGGTGCGGCCGGGGGCTGCATGCTTGTGAGAGCAGAAACTTTGGAACGCGCCGGAGGACTGGAAGCCATTCGCGGCGCACTTATCGATGATTGCTCGCTGGCCCGGCTCCTCAAGCAGCACGGCGGGAGATTGTGGATAGGATTAGCAGATCAGAGCCAAACTTTGCGACGATACGAGACCTTCTCGGACGTCGAGCACATGGTCTCGCGCACGGCCTTCAACCAATTGAAGCACTCCTCGCTGCTGCTACTGTGCACCATTGCGGGCATGGTGATCACCTATCTGGCACCTCCACTGTTGTTGCTCACAC
>PLEA01000194.1:2351-6029 GCA_003136335.1 Acidobacteriaceae bacterium
GGCGACTGGAAAGGAAGAGTCCAGGACGTTCAAGACGGTCACATTACCGAAACTCCTCTCTGTTAGATCAGCAGGGTGTGCCGAGTAGACTCGACGAGCAAATGCCACCCGATTTCTTTCCAAGTCTTGCCCCAGAAGCTTAGCCCGGCAAGATTTCCTTAAGTGCCCACTCAATCTTATCGACTTCTTCGCGGATTACTCGGATCGATTGCTGATTTTTCGCAGCGCGTGCCAATGGAGTGATTCCATCCAGAACGCACCTTATTTGATGATTCCGAGCCCGCGCTTTGCAGGCGTGAGCGCAGCGGGAGCCTGCAGCCAAAATCCCGATCGCAGCGAGGGACCTCGAAACATCTGGTGCCGGGAGGGGGAATCGAACCCCCACAGTCCTTTCGGACCTGCGGATTTTAAGTCCGCTGCGTCTGCCAATTTCGCCATCCCGGCTCGCGTTCATTCTAGCTTAGCTCGGGGATGTCGCCAGGGCGATGTCTTTAGAAGAAACGCAGATTCAGTAGAAGCGCAGCTGCCAACGGCCTAGGCATGAGCAGCAGACGAGGCCTCGCCCGGGACTGCGGGTGGAATCGCGCGCTGCTTGCGCATCGCTTCGTGGAATTGTTCGGCCGTGAGCGAATCTCCATAGAACAACTGAAGCAAGGGATCATCCGGATCCGTGGCGGGTGGTTTGCCGGTGCTGGGTTCCGATTCCAATCCCTCAGGTTCTGCCAGCAACTCGGGCAACAGGGTGCGGTTTTCGTTCAGTACGCCCAGGAATTTTTCCACGGCGGCGCGATGTTCCGGCGTCGCTTGCGTGAATTCGATGCCCATGCCCTTGTCCGGATGCATGACCCGCACCACTCCTTGGGCCCGCACTTCCACACCCGCGGCGCGCATCGACAGGGTCACGCGCGTCGACGCAGGAAATGGCGATGCAATTTCCAAATAGCATGCGCCCACGCTCAGATCGGTAAGCTGGCAACGGATCGGCGGATCGTCCGGCTCGGCTTCGGGAGAATTCTGTTTGAGCCATTCCCGCAACTGCCGCGTCGCCTCCGGCGAGATCTGCTGGAAGCGCAGTCCCGCCTGATCGGCGGTCCCTTCCCAGGCAAACTCAGCGGGAAGCTCCAGAGAAATCTGCGTTCCGGGTAGGGTGAATGCGATCTGCCAGAGCCCGGTGAGCCGCCGCCCGCGCCCGATCTTGACAGCCATCCCTCCTTCGCTCAGATCGACGGTATTCACCTTATGATTTCCACCAGCTGCCGCGCTGTGCATGACCACGGGGATCTGCACCGTGACCCGCGCCCAGTGCCGCCGCTCGCTCTTCATCAGGGCCCGCGCCGCCCGGAAACTCGACTTGGCGCGCTCACTCGATACCGGCTTGTAGAGCACGAAGTGCGCTCCCACATCAAACACGGCCTTCAGTCCGACGATGGGTTCCACGATGGCGACCGCGACCGCCTGCTTATTGCAGGGAGCGCTCCGGCTACTACGCAGCACATCATTGGCGCCGTCGTCGGCGCAGTCGACAATGATCGCCTCAAACCGCTGGCGAGTCAGCTTGCGCAAGGCGCTATCGGCGTCGACGCACAACTCCACTGCAATATCCAGATCGCCCAACACGCGGCGCAAGACTCGCACGATCTTTGCGTCCGAACACAGCAACAACGCTTTCAGACTCATCGCTGGACCTATCTCTTTGCGGTGAACTCAGGGATCCGATTGCAGAGCGAGTATCGTTCCATGGGCATTCGAAGGCAGCCTGGGACCGCTCTACGGAACTCCCTGTCTGCACTCTATGTCTATCGGCCGGGACGATCAATGTCTCTCCAGCATGAGGGGTTACGGTCGTAATGTCCGATTCCCGCAGCTCATGGCGCAAGGACGGACGGGAGATAAACTGCGAGAGAATTGCAACCGGCCTGTTTCCTATTTTGAGTCGCGAGGAAGCCGAAAAAGCCAAATCAGATCGCTATAAGTGCCTGACTACCCATAGGCTTGCATGCCTTGCCGCGAATTTCGGCCGGAAGTTTCTCATTGACTTTCAACCCAAATTGACCCTAGAATATCGAGTTTCTGACTAGTTTTGCGTGCGGATCAGTCTGCGGTCCCATTCTGTTCACGCAAAGCCCGCGTTCCAGTTGAATCCTGTAGTCGACGCGGAGAATCATATAGTTATAAGAAATTGCGGTTTCATCCCTTTAAGTGGAAAGGCAGTTTTCATGGCCAAGCGACGCGGAAATCCGAACTGGGGCAAGCCTGAACCGATCGGGCCCATCACCCCGACCATCACCGAATTCGAACAGGTTGTGCGCGAATACAAGCTCTCTCCCGATCAGTATCTGCGTTCGACCCGCCTGCGCGAGTGGGCCCGCCGCAACAAGAACTCGAAGTACATCCCCGAACCTCTTTTGGAAGCCTGGGGTTTCGAGATCGAGTCCACCCTGTAACCGCAGATTTGAGACCAGTTTCAGGGTCGCTCCTTAAGTGTTTTAGGAGCGGCCCTTTGTATTTACCGGGTCTCAGGTTGTAGGTGTTGGGTCTTAGGCAAGAAAACTTCGTGCGTCATAAGGTTCGTGACACGCGACGACCTGTTGCACAAGGCTTAAGAGCTAAGACCCAAGACCTACGACCTAACACCCAATGCTCAACGTCCTGCAAATCCCGCCCAGCGAACTCTTCGCTCTCCTGGCCGCGATCGGCTTCGCCGCCGGACTGAATCTCTACGCCACAGTCGCCGTCCTGGGACTGCTGGCCCGCTTCGGCCATCTCCCGCTCCCTCCGGGACTGCTGCTGTTAGCAGGGTGGCCAGTAATCGCCGCCAGCATCACACTCTTCATCATCGAATTTTTCGCCGACAAAATCCCCGCCTTCGACGTGCTCTGGAACGCCCTTCACACTTTCATTCGCGTCCCCGTTGCCGGACTGCTGGCCTACCGGGCGACCAGCCAACTTTCTCCCGAGCACCAACTCCTGGCCACGCTGCTGGGCGCCGCGGTAGCCCTGATCGCGCACAGCGGGAAAACGGCAGCGCGCGCCGCTGTGACGCCTTCGCCCGAACCGTTCTCGAACATCACGCTAAGCCTGGGCGAAGACGTGCTCGCCATCGGCCTGACCTGGCTAGCCACGCGCCATCCATATGTGGCAGGCACTCTAGCCACCATCTTCGTCGTAATCATCGTGCTCCTGACGCGTTTGGTAGTCCGCGCCCTGCGCGCCCTATTCCGCGGCGCCGAGCACGAACTGGCCTGCTGAGGTGAGCAGTCAAGTGGGGGAGGAGAAGACGACCGGCATATCCGATTGAATTTTTTTCTGCTATTCCTCCGGCAAAGAACGCCGTTCGGAATGACAAAACTTTAATGATTTATCTGAAGACTGGCCGTATCATCCGTCACAATGCGCCTGTGCAAAACATCGCCCTAAACTACAATCCTTCACCGGGAGGAGCTGAATATGACCGTTTCCACCATCAACCACTACCCCACTTCTGCGATCGGCTAACGTCAGCGGAAGTGAGTTCTGGTTACACGCGCGACTTCTGCCGCGCCCTGCGGACGCTAATCCCTTTTGTTACAATCGCCTCACTATGAGCCCCCAGCACCCATTCACCGACGTTCCCGATGCGATTGAGGAGATCCGCGCCGGCCGGATGATCGTGGTGGTCGACGACGAGGACCGCGAGAA
>PLEA01000152.1 GCA_003136335.1 Acidobacteriaceae bacterium
ATGCGCTGCGTACTTTTCCAAAAATCAGACCACAGGTCTCCTTGCTTCTGAAGGCGATCCTCGATGGTCCGTAGGTTGTATTTGCCCGGTTGCAAGTTTGTGCGCAATTCGCCGGGGCGCACGGGAGTAGAAACCGGAGCCCGGCGAAACGCTCGCACCGAATATGCCGCAGCAAGCGGGCGTCCCAGGCCATTCTGGCTGAAGTCGATCAGCACGCGGCCAGCCGGACGCTTCGCGACAATTCGCTCGTGCGTAACAAACCGGGGATATTTGGCGGAGACCAACTGCGCCACGATCTCAGCAAACATGCGCAACTGTTCATAGGTGTAGACGCGTTCCACCGGCAAGTAAAGATGGAAACCGGTAGCACCCGAAGTTTTCAAAAATACCCGCAACCTCAACTGCGCCAGCAGCTCGTAAAGCGATCTTGCAACGGTGATTACCGTCGAAAACGGCGTTCCTTCGGAAGGATCGAGATCGAAGAAGAAATAGTCGGGGTGCTCTAGATCGTCCCGGCGGCTGGACCATGGGTTGTGGTCAATGCAACCCAGATTCGTGAGGTACAGCAGAGACGCCAGGTCATTGGCGATGACGTAATGAACTTGATCGCGTTTGCCCTCCGATGCGATAGGGACCGTTTCGAGCCAATCCGGCAGGCCTTCACGAACATCTTTCTGGAAGAAGGCTTCACCCTCAATTCCATTGGGATAACGCCGAAGGACCAGGGGCCGGCCCTTCAAAAAAGGAAGAATGTAGTCAGCCATGCGGTAGTAGTGCGCGAGCAGGTCGCGTTTCGTGTAACCCGACTCGGGAAAGAACACTTTTCCGAGATGGCTGAAGCGGAGTTGTTTCCCATCCAAAACGATGGTGACTTCCTCGCGTTTGCCGCGAAATAACTCGGCTTCAATATCGGCCCGGAGTTCTAATGCCGGACCGCTTGCCGGAGATCGCGCGTTACGGCGCCGTTTCTCGGATGCCGTGCCTGCATGGATGACGGGTTCCATGACGGCTACCGGGGCGTCGGCTACAGGAGTGTCTTGGGCCGGTCGTTTGGACGGCGAGCCGGCTTCTTTATTCCAGCGGCAATCTCGCGGCAGTGTGTCGCGCAAATCCATGAACACAGGCGCGCGCATTTGCTGGTCTTGCGTCCAACCCTGGAAGCGGACACGAGCGACGAGTTCCGGCTGGACCCAGAACGCTTTCTCATTTGTCTGCGGCACCTTTGCAAAAGGGCATGTGCCCGTCTGCCGTTGCAGGAGCTCTTTGGCCACGGATTTGAGCGTCTTATCATTGAATCCACTGCCGGCGTGGCCAATGAAGCGCAGTTTAGCGCCTTCGAACAATCCCAGGAGCAATGAGCCCAGCGCGGACCGGCTTCCGCGGGGCGCGGTCCATCCGCCGATGACGGCCTCGAGCGACTTCGTAGCCTTGACCTTCACCCAATCTTTGCTGCGCGCGCTTACGTACTGACTCTCGGCGCGTTTCCCAATCACGCCCTCCAAGCCGTTCTGCTCCGCTAGTGAAAATAACTCCTGGCCACGCCCATTCTCGTGATCGGAGAAGCGAACATGATCGTTGGGCCGCAAGATGCGGCGCAAAAGTTCTTTGCGCTGTGAGAGTGGCGCCTGGCGCAAGTCATAGCCGTCACAATAGNNAGCTTGCGAGGAGGGTGTACGCACATTCATGCGCTGCTGCAGCCGCCCAAAATCGCTGCAGCCGTTTTCATCGAGTACCACCACCTCTCCGTCCAAGATGACTTGGCGGGCGTTCAAAGTGCGGGGCAGGGCGGCGAGTTCGGGATATTGTGCGGTCATGTCATTGTGCGCCCGGGAGCGCAATGTAACCGTCCCCTCGTCCACCCAGGCGAGTGCTCGAACACCATCCCACTTAATCTCAAAGAGCCAATCGGGGTCCGAGAAAGGCCGTTCGATCGGCGTCGCCAGCATCGGCGAGAAGCCGGACGGCATCGAGCGCGCGCGCGCGCCGCGCAGTTCCGACGGTTGCACCGGATCAGCCATGCGCTTGGCCGGAAATTCCTGCGCGATTTCCTCGAGCGTTCGCCCTGTGAGGACAGAGCCATCATGCTCATCCATGTTCCAGGACGAATCGACGAATTCGTCCTGGTGTTTGATCATCAGCCATTCGTTACCTTTTTCACTGTGGTGGATCTTGACCAGTACAAAACTGCCGCGAAGTTTTTCGCCCTGAACGCTGAACTTGATCTCTCCCCGCGCACACTGGCGGCTGGCGTCGGTATCGCCTTCGACGAAGAAAGTGCCGCGATCCCAGACCATCACCGATCCGGCGCCATAATTTCCCTTGGGAATGATTCCTTCGAAGTTCGCATAATCCAGGGGATGGTCTTCGGTTTGAACCGCCAACCGCTTGTCAGCAGGGTTGAGGGAAGGTCCTTTCGGTACGGCCCACGATTTGAGCACACCATCAATCGCCAACCGGAAATCGTAATGCAGGCGCGTAGCAGCGTGTTTTTGAACTACAAAGGCGGCTTGTTGCTGGGCGAACGGGGTCGCGCGCGGTTTAGCGGGAGGCTTCGCGGGCGAAGGCTCTGGAGTGCGGTCAAAGTGACGTTTGCGGCGATACTCTTCGAGTTTGGACATCGCATCGGCAGGAATTACCGCTCGTCACCAGCATCAACGCAGCTGTTAATTCTATTTTACGATCTTCGAACAGATTGTGAACACGCTTCGCCGTGGAAACGGCGCATGGATGTCGACGCCACGGTGTCTGCGCACGAGGAGCTAGTAGATGGGAATCAGGACGGCGGCGGTCACTACCGAAACCCACAACAATACCTCGACCAAGCCGGCCATTTTGGCCGCCGGCGGCGTCTCTTGTGACTGGCCCCAGGAGGGAATTTTCTGCTGAACCACAACGTGCCAAAAAAGAGCCACGGGCACCAAAACAGCGAGTTTCATACGGAACGCAGGATTGGTGGCGTAGGTGGTGCCGCTCGACGAGAAGAGCAAGAATCCGCCCAGGACGAGGGTGCAAAATCCGATCCAGTTCCAGACAAACAAGGCATTGGAAAGCTCGGCAGCGGTCTGGCGTTGTTTGCCGACGCCTAGAAGGCGCAAATCCACAGTGATATTCGTTCCCAGCCACAGCGACAGACCGGAGAAGTGGATTAATTGCACGAATGGGTAGAGCCAAAGTGACTCGCGGGTATGGACGCCCCACGGTGTATTCTCGAGCCATTTGCAGAAGGCGAACAATGCGCCATACATTCGCGTCACCTCTCTGTCTCTTGAAACTTCAATCTCTAGCGTGGCGCAACGGGCCGCTGAATCGTTAGC
>PLEA01000666.1 GCA_003136335.1 Acidobacteriaceae bacterium
GTGTGCACCAATTTGTCCCGGAGCACGGCGGAGTCGGTAATGTCGGTCAATACCAGCACGATACTGGTGACGGTCCCCTGCTCATCGCGCATGGGACTGAGATTGGCCGAGAATTTTCCCGCAGCGCCATGCCCACGGACAAGCTGTAATTCCAGGTTGTCGACCTGCTGGCTCTTCAGCGTGCTCTGCAGCGCTTCCGCCAGGGGGCGGACAAAGGCGGGCGCGGCCAGGTCGAGCAAGGGATGTCCCAGCAAGTCCCGCTGCTCAAATCCCGCGTCGTACCAGCGGCGGTTGGCGTAGCTGATCAGCCCGGCGGTGTCGGCCACCAGGATCAGGCTCTGCGTATTGCTGAGAATCTTGCTGGAGAAATCCCGCTCCCGATGCAGTTCGGACTGGTAGGTGCGCAGGCCGGTCACGTCCAGCATCAATCCACGAATCTGCAGCAGGCGGCCCAGATTGTCGTACAGGCCGAAGGCGTTGATCAGGACGTGAATCGGGGATCCGTCCTTGCATCGCAGAGTCACCTCGAAATTGCGCAGGTGACCATTCTCTTTCATTACATCCGCATAGTGTTCACGCTCCTGCAATGAAAAGTAGAGTTGGGTGGGAATGTCGACCTGCAGCAGTTCCTCTCGGCTGATATATCCCAGCATCCGTACCATGGCATCGTTGACTTCGATAAAGCGCCCGCCCGGCGTGCTGAAGAACAGGCCTTCCTGAATATTGTCGAAGAGTTCGCGGTAACGGCGCTCCGCCTCCCGCCGGTCGGAAATATCTTTCAAAACGTGAATGGTTTGCAGGCCTTCGTCCGCAGGGCCATGCACCCGCGAGGTCGAAACCAGATACGTGCGATCAAATACCGGGTGCGCGAATTCGTCCGAATCGTCAGCCATGGAGCGGCAGAACGGACACGAGTAGGACGCCGTGTCACTGGTCAGGGCCATAACCGCCCGCATATTAACCCCAACTAATTCTGTTGCCGGCACGCCGATCATCTCCGCCAGCGAGCGATTCACGCGCAGAACTTTATCGGTTTGGTCGTGCACCACGATGAAGTCGGTGATGGCATCGAAGATCTCCATCCAATGGCGATTCGCCTGCTCGATCCGGGTAAAGCGACGGGCGTTCTCCAGCGCCATCGCGGCGTGACCCGTCATGGTTTCCAAAAACACGCGATCCTCCTGTTCCAGAGGAGCCGACCGTCCCGAAAGACAGAGCACTCCGGCCAAGTCCCCGTTAGCGCCAGTCAGTCGCACGAGCGTGCAATCCGACCAGTGCAGGCTCAAGGCCGCCTCCGGGCCGAGCATGTCTTCCGCCGAACCGTACACCACGGTCTCGGTGCGGCGATTCACGAACTCGGCGAGGGCCGCACCCAGTGGGCGATCCAGCCTATGATCTATGACTGAACCAAGATGAGCTTTCTCCGGGGAATTTTCCGCTGCAACCACGCGACGATTTTCCTCAGACGGCAGAGATTTATGGCCTTGCATTCCACTCTGAACTTGGCTTTGAACTTGGGCCTGAACTGCCGGAGATGCGGGCGCGGGAGACATCTCTACCGAACGTTTCTCCTCGGTGTGTAACGCGGCTACTTGCCAGTGCCCCTCTTGCCACACGGCAAGCAAGCCGGCGCGAGATCCCGTGAGTTCCGCGGCCCGGCCCACAAACCGCCGGGCGAACTCCGGCAAGTACAACGCGCCATCAATTTCGCGGGCCAGTTCGATCAAGGCCTCGGCGCGACGCCGGTGCTGCTCCGAAAGGTGCAGATTGCTGGCAACTTCCAGCGCCACCGCAGCCTGATTCGACAACGCGCGGGCGCGACGAATATCCTCCTGCGAGATTCCGGTGCCCTCGAGACGGTCGAGTACCCCGAACATCCCCAACACCCGCCCGCTCGTGCCCAGCAGCGGCACCGCAAGGAATTGGTGGATCTTATATTTAGATACCGCGTCCAGATTGATTCCGGGAGTGCGACTGGCTTCGTCAGTCCAGAAGACCTCCTTGGAGCGCAGCGCGCGCGTAGCTAAGCCTTCCGGGATCGGCACTTCCATGCGCCGCGGTTCGCCTTTTTCGACTCCATAGCGAACCCGAAATTGGCCGTCTTCGAGCAGCGCAATAACACAGCGCCCAAAACCAAGAAAATCAGCGGCGCGTATGACGAACGCCTGCAGAAAATGATCGAGATCGCTGCTGGAACTGAGGTCGGAAGAAATCTCGAGTAACTGGTGAAGTTCGTGAGCCTGGGCATGAGACGTGGCATGCAGCTCCGCGTGAGCCACCGCGACCGCTCCGAAACCAGCAATCGCCGCCACCAGGGACTTCTCTTCCGCGGTGAAAACGCCCTCCTGGCGCGGGTAGATCAGAACGGCGCCCTGGGTGCGCGAGGTCCGGAATGGAGCGGCAATCAGCATTCCAGGAGAAACCAGATTGCCCAGCGAGTGCACATCGGCGCCGATCGAAAGAGTGATGGGCTCTCCGGCGGCCACCGCGCGCTGCGCCAAATCTGCCGCGAAGCGCAGCGTCTGCCGGTCGTGGCGCGCACGGGCCGAAGTCGCCAGTTGCGGAGTTTCCGCCGAAACTGCCTTCAATTCAAAAGGTCCCTCGCGGCGCAGCAACACGCAAACCAGCTTGGTACGCAGCAGCAGCCGCAGACGGTCCGCCAGGGCTTCGATTACCGCCGAGACATCGGGCGCTCCATGCAGGACATGGGCAACATCCGCCAGGACTTCGGCCCGACGATATTCCTCTCGCGAAGCCTCGTTCAGCCGCGCCGCCTCCAGCAGGCTTCCCAGCTGGCCGGCCAGGATCGTGGCCTTGGCGGCAAGATCGTCATTAAAGAACTCGTCGTTGGCATCGTGCAGGAACGTCGCGGCTCCTATCACCTCGTTGAAAACCATCAGGGGTATAGCCAGCATTGAGCGCGCTTCAAATTCCACGGCAGCCGGGAAGGCTGAGGACTTCACGTGATTGGCGAAGATAGTCCGCCGCTGCCGCACCGCTTCGGCAGTTACGGCACTCTGCTCCGGACGCAGCCGCATGCCGATAAAGCGCTCCGCCAGTTTTCCATCCGCTTGTTCTCCAACCAGCTCACCGGCCAAATGGCAACCCCAGTAATACACCCCGGACACTTCAAAAAACTCCCGGGTAGCCTGGCAAAAAAACTGAATCAGGGAGTGGGATCCGGACCGTTCCCCGGCTTTGGCCGCAATACCGGCCACCAGCTTCTGGAAGCCCGATCCCGGACCAACTTCGTCTTTCGGGGGAAGGATCGGACCGCGTCCAGAAACGCTTAAACCCGCGTCGAAAGTGGAAGGATAGTGTTCTCGATTCACAAGTGCTTGAATCTATTGGGAAACTACCTGTCATCTCATTTTGAGTCAAG
>PLEA01000269.1 GCA_003136335.1 Acidobacteriaceae bacterium
GTGCGACTCATGGTGGAGCACAACATCGGCGCCGTGCCCGTCCTGCACAATGACAAACTGGTCGGAATTTTTTCCGAACGCGACCTGATGAAGCGCGTCGTCGCGGAAGGCCGCGATCCCCGCAGCACCTGCATGGCTGAGGTCATGACCGACCACCCCCTCACGGTCAGCATGAACGAAGACCTGGAAAATTGCATGGCCCTGATGCGGCGCCACAGTTTCCGCCATCTGCCCGTTTGCCACGAGGGACAACTGGTTGGCATGGTGTCGCTGCGCGACATCCTGCTGCACGACTTGAGTGAGAA
The DNA here is from genome assembly GCA_003136335.1 of Acidobacteriaceae bacterium. The sequence continues at coordinate 306 of PLEA01000269.1, forward strand.
GGATGACGAGGTGCGCATGATGCGCGCCTACATCCACTCCACGCCCGACGCGTAACCGCTTCGCGAATCCTTCGCCGCAGCGCACCTGCGATTTTTGTGCCGGGGGGAGTGTTGTGCTCGCCCTGCGTCTCTTGACGGCACTTCATCCTTCCTGCGGACAAAGGGTTGCGGTTCAATTCGAACCCCTAGCACGAAGGTAACCTTGCGNNAATTACTTCAGTGCATTGAACATCGGGTTGGAAGACGCTAACGTTGCTTTAACAACCCGAAGAAGCACAAACTGATGCTTCGAGTGTGGCTAGTCTTGTCCAACCCGTTAACGTAGCCTTGCCAATGAGCAAGAAAGATGAGCGAGAAAATTAGAGTTCTCTATTACGCGCTCTGGATCGCACATCCCGTCCTCCAAATGGGAATTGCTGCGATCATGGTTCGGCGTGGACTGCACCGCAAGTTCAAGTTCTTCTTTGGCTACGTTCTCACTCAGCTAGTCACCTTTGCCGTTGTATTTCCGGCGCTTTTGCACCATTCTTCTGCCGCGTTCTATCTCTACTGGGTTTGCGATGCCCTCAGCGTGGCCTTCGGTTTCGCAGTGATTCACGAAGTCTTTGTTGACGTTTTTCAGGCGTTTCATACCTTGCAGGATCTGGGCAGCGTGCTTTTCAAATGGGCGGGCCTGGTAATGCTGCTGGTGGCCGGAGTAGTTTCGGTCTCCACCAATTCGTCCGAAATGGCGCCCTGGATGCAGGCCATCGTGACCTCGCAAAGATGCGTGCGCTTCATCCAGGTCGGGATGGTTCTCTTCCTGCTCTTTTTCGCTCACTACGTGGGAGTAAGCCGCCGCCAGCAAAGCTTTGGCATCGCCTTGGGTTTTGGCTCCTTTGCTATGATCGAACTCGTCCTGATCTGCTCCTGGGTCGGGAATCACATGGGTGGCCCCTGGATGAGCATCCTCAACATGGCCGCCTACAATGGCAGTCTGCTGGTCTGGCTCGGCTATGTTGCCGTTACCAAGTCGGCGCGCGACGTTTCGTTGTCGCTTCTCCAACCTCAGCGCTGGGAGCAGAGCCTTACCGATATCCATCACCCGCTTCCCGCTGATTCACTGATCCCCATGTTCGAAGGCATGGTCGACCGGGCTCTTTCCCGTACGCGCCCGGACGCATCCCCAACGCATACGACCCTAGCCGCTGGTGCCGCCCGAGGCGCGGCCGCTGCGAGTGGCGGATTTGGCGTTCCTGCAGCCCAGGTAAGTTCCAAGTCGTAGGTGCTTTTCGGTCCCCCGATCCCGTCTCTTCTCTTTCGCTGCTAACGATCTGCGCGAGCCTGTTCGGATATTGTAACGCTCTGCGAAGAGAGCCTCTTCTTTATGACTCCGACGATCATTAAATAAAATACTTTATGGAGTTCCCATAAGTTAGTGACACAACATGCTTTATTGAGTTCTGTGAGTGGACAGGCGGGATCGTGCCGATGGATTTTGTTCGGCAGGATGAAAATTATTGCGCACGCCACTTGACTCGTGTCCTATAATTCGGCTCCGCGAATAAGTTTCCTCCCAGGGAACCCCACGCGGAATAGGAGACGAACCCATGAAACGTGCAATCAGGATTTCGATCCTGGTGGTAGGACTAGTGGGCACATTCATTGCAGCTTCCGTCCAATACGTTCCGGTAGCAGACGGCGGTCCAATATTACTGTGCCCACCAAGCCAAGCAAACTGTGTAAAGACAACGATCCCGAATTAGAAACCGGGCCAGCGGTAACCGCAAGGTCACCAAAGTAACCTGTCGTAACTGCACCTTGGGCCGAAAATTGGGCTAGCAATCCTTGGGCTGACGGAACTCATACTAACCGGCCAGCCCATCTTTTTTTGCTCTTGTAGTGGTTGGAGGAACTAACTCTTTTGTGGCGCTTTTTCCAAAGCGCTCCGCAACTTCGCGGCATCGGCAATGGGCGGTTGGCAGGCAGACCCCGAGCACAGCACCGCGAAAGATTTTCTTGAGCCCGATTTTCCTGAGGCCAGGTCCGGAAGATGGGGAATCGTGGCCGCTAATCCCGGTGGAAGGTTTTCCGCGACCGCCTGATTGGCAGCCAACCGCAGCGTGCTCTTGTTGAAGGCAAAAGGCGCAACCGCCGCCGCATACAGTTCTTCTGCCGCCCCCTCATCTCCCTCCTCGGCAATCACCACCACCTGCACCGGACTCTCCAGCAGATGGACCACCGCAATCCCGTAGGTCGCGGCGAAGATTCCAAACTGCTCCGCCACGCCCGCAAAAGCTTCCAGGGTAAGTTCCGCCTTATCCTGATATTCGGCGTCGCCGGTGTAATGATGCATTCGCGCCAGCGCGATCGCCGCCATGGGATTCCCCGCCGGCGTGGGCGAATCCTGCAGCGGCTTGCGCCGCGTTGACAGCACGCCTAGGCTCTCGCCCTCCGCGAACGGCACGCTGTCAAAGAATCCCCCCGAAGTCGCGTCGTAGAACCGACCAATCATTGCATTCGTAATCGCATGTGCAAACTTAAAGTAACTGAGATCGGCCGTTGCCTCATAAGCATCTAGGCAAGCCAACGCGGTAAACGCATAATCCTCAAGCATCCCCACCACCTCACGGTGCGAAGCCGCAGGATCCGAATAAGAGACAACGTGCAGGAGCATAGCCTGTGTGGCCGCGGGCGACTCGCCCGCGTTGCTTTTCTTCGCCGACTCCACCTTCCAAGCCTCCCCCAGCACCCGATCCAGCGATCGCAGCGCAAACCGTCGCGCCTCCGCAAGATTCAATACCTTCGCCGCCTCCAGATAAGCCGAAACGCACAAACTGTTCCATCCCACATACACAGTCTTATCCACATACGGCGTCGTCCGCAGCAGGCGCTCCGCATACATCTTCTTCTTCGCCGACTCCAGCAGTTCGGTAACTCGTTCCGTCCCCAGGTTCATCCGCCGCGCGATCTCCTCCACCGAAGCCCGCACGTACAACACATTCTTCGCGGGATTGTGATGCATCTCCCCGACTTCGTTGATGTCGTAATGCAGCGCCGCGACCTCGGCCTCGTCTTCCGTCAACACGGCGCGGGCTTCCTCGAGCGTCCAAGTAAAGTAATCGCCATCATCTTCCATGGAAATGTCGGCATCCTGCGACGCATAGAATCCGCCCCGCTGCCGATCGCTCAGCCACTCGTCCATCCAGCGAATGATGTCTCGCGCTACCTCCGCAAAAAACTCCTGCCCCGTAGCCTGATACGCATGCACATAGTTCTTCAGCAGTTCAGAATTGTCGTAGCACATCTTCTCGAAATGCGGCACCACCCAGCGCTCGTCCACCGAATACCGGTGAAACCCGCCCGCCAGTTGGTCGTAAACCCCACCCCGAGCCATGTGCTCGAGGGTAGTGATGATGACCTTACGAAGGTCTGGGACGTCGCGTAGATCCGGGTGCCCCATCCTATCGCTCTCTTTGCTATAGGGTGGGGATTCGGCGCCCCCTCCCTCGGCAGTCTCGCGTGCATACCGCTCAACCAACAAATCCAACGCCGACGGATGCGGAAACTTCGGCGCCTGCCCAAACCCGCCGTGCTGCGGATCGAACATCTTGAACGCCGATTCCTGAATTGCCGCAATCACCCCGGCCGACACCCGCCCGCTCCACCCCGCATACGATTCCGACTGCGCAATCGCGCTCTCCACCATCTTTGCCTGTTCGACCACGTCGCCATGCTTCTCCGCATAAGCGCTGGCAATGCTCAACAGCACGCGTCGAAAGCTGGGACGCCCATACCCATCGCTGGGCGGAAAATAAGTCCCCCCGTAAAACGGCTTCCCATCCGGGGTAAGAAACGCCGTCAGCGGCCACCCGCCCTGCCCGCTGACCGCCTGCACCGCCGCCTGATACCGGCTGTCAATGTCTGGACGCTCGTCGCGATCCACCTTCACCGCAATGAAATGCTGATTCACAATCGCCGCAATCTCCGNNCACTCATGCCACTGAATCGGCTGATGCATGGCAGACCGCAGATAAGCAGACGAAGCGCGCGCCAGGGAGTTGAGGGTCGAGGTGGTCATGTTTCAAGTTTATACGCAATAGGTTACGCGAGCGCTGGACCTCCCTCACGCTTGTCCTTGCGTTGATGAACCACACTAACGCCTGTCATTCCGAACCGGGCGTTAAGCCCGGTGAGGAACCAGCACTGAAGGAGTTTTGACTATTGCAGCGATCTGGTCGCTCACGGACGCTGCTCCGACGTCAGCCCAAAAGCTGCTTCGCGATTCTGCAGTACAAATCGATCGCCTCGGCCAGTTGCTGCTTCTCGATGTACTCGCCCTCGGTATGTGCCACATGAATCAATCCCGGACCGATCAGCAGCGGTTCGCCCCAGTTGCTGAGCTTGGGAATGTCGGTGGTGAACGCCGCGATCATCGTCGGCAATCCGTCCACTGTGCGCAACCGAAGAAAGGGAAGCTCCAGCGGGAACGTAACCTGCACTTCCTCGCCCGCAGTCGCAAGAATCTGTCGCCGCAATTCATTCGACGGGCCAACCAGCCGGTAAAGCAAATCCGCGTGCGCATAGTCGGGAATCACGTT
>PLEA01000096.1 GCA_003136335.1 Acidobacteriaceae bacterium
ATCCAGGCATGGGAGAATTGATGGACAAACAAAGGTCCAGCATACAGAAAATCGTAGCCGTAAAGATTCTCCCATTGATAAGTCATCGTCCACGCGAGAAAACTTTTATCCGGCAGGGGGAATGTGGGTGACGCCAAGCCCAGAACATAGAGAATGGTTGCCTCGTTATAACCCTCCCAACCGTAGTGCAGGAATCCGCACTCCGGTTTCCAGCCGTGTGAGACGGCAGATTTTCCGTTTTGCGCCCACTGCCAATCCGTGCGGCGATATAGCGCATCCGCGAGGTCGCGAATCTCCGCTTCGCTCTGCGTGTTTTCAGTAAAATAAGCTCTCGCTGTCAGCATTCCGGCAAGCAACAAGACCGTATCGATCAGCGACAGCTCCGATTGCCACACACGTTTACCACTTTGTGGATCAAGGAAGTGATAATAGAAACCCTTAAACCCGGTGGCATCCGGCTCCTCGCCTTGCCGGCTGTTCGAAAAGAAACGTAACGTTGTGAGGGTTCGGGTCGCGGCCTCCGTGCGAGCAATCCAACCTCGCTCGACCCCGACGGGATAGGACGCCAAAGCGAATCCTACGACGGCTATGCTGATGGGTGCATCCTTGCGGGTGGTATCCGCGACCAGACCGTTGGCAGGATTGATTTGCTGCAGAAAATAGTCGAAGGCGGCGCGCTGAAGCCGGTCCAGCAACTCCTCATCCGACTGCGCGTTTCGTTCAACCACGCATGTGCTCCGGAAACCGCACGGAAATGGCGGAAACCGCAAGCGGTGGTAGTTCGATATCAAGCTCAAGAACGCGCCCTCGATATCGGCAGGCTTGCGCCTCGCTTTGCAAGCACGATGAGGTGTGTAGTTCTGCCAGCGCACCAGTATCCAGATACTCCGGCGCGCCCATCTCTTGCCATTTACATTTGGCATTGGCGTGATCTTGATCGATTCGCCGGATAGTCGCTTTGGCACCCACAACGACATTTTGTAAGATTACTCGCACCGACTGATTCTCAATCGGATGCCGTGGCAAAGCATAATTGGCGAGAAGGATAGTCACATCATGATCCCCGCGAATAACCCAGAAATCGACCGTTGCGTGGAGCCGTCCACTCGTAGCAATTGTTTGCCAACGCGGTGCAGCAATTCATAGGCCCGATAGGCAGGCTTGGCGATTCCATGAATATTGAGCAGGCCAAAACCACCATGAAATGGCACGGACGGAAAATAGTTTTCTTCAAAGAGATCAGAGAAAGTCCAATAACTGTAACCTTGAACAAGCCCGTTCCTTCCATTATGGTTTTTATCGCGAATGCGGCAGCATAAGGCTCATCGTGCAGCGGATCTCGTGGATTTGAAGACGTATTCCACTCAGTATAATAGCCGGGCTTGCTGGCTGCCTGATGACGCACCTTGCACGCTTGGTCGCGCAAGGCACTGCGCCGACTTTTTGACAATTGCGTCTCGGTAACGTCGCGTTCCCGGCCAAATGCATCGGTTGGATAGTGGTGGGTGCTAATGAAGTCGGCGGGAATGTCATTTGAGTGGCAGAACTCAAGGAAGTCGCTGATCCACGCGTTCATTGCGGTTGCCGGGCCGCCCGCTCAGATCTCCTGGTCAACCGCCTTGATCGCTTCCGGAGTATGGCGATAGAGAGTGAAGTAGTCTTTCTACTTGCCGCTCCAAAGAGCTTTTATGTTTGGTTCGTTCCACACTTCGAAGAACCATTGCTTGACTTCGCTTAAACCGTAACGCTCGACCCAATGCGCGACGAGCGTGCGGATCAACGTCCATTGTCGATAGTCCCTCGGCACGGTTACGTTTCCGCGATAATGAAAGACGGTTTTATCGCCTGACGCCAATGCCCTGGGCATGAAGCTCAGCTCTACAAATGGCTTCATCCCGATGGAAAGCAAGAAGTCCACAATCTGATCGGCGTTGAAGAACGAATATAAAAAGTTCCGTCGTGACAAATTAGTTTCCCCGCATCATCCGACAAAAGACCATGAAAGCGCACATAACGGAAGCCCAACTCATCGTGACAGCGTCTCAACTGGCCTTGCCAATCCGCCCTCAGCGCGATGGGCGCGTGATCGCTGCCTACGGTATGCTCCCAAAAATGCGGAAGGATGGATATGGGGCCAGAAAGATTGCAGTTAAATGTTGCATCCATCTTCGGTACCTCTAAAGGACTTCCCGGTTCCGGCTGATCTAAATAGGCCGGAACCTACCCGGCAGCTTTGAATGCGGCGCTCTTCGATGCAATCGAGGCAAGAAGCTCGTTCCAATCTTTCACAAATGACTCAGCGGCTTCGCGCTGTAGATCGGAGCCGAGCTTGTCGTAGTCGACGCCCGCTTTTGCGAACTTTCCAATCATCTCCTCGGCATCGTCTCCGTCAGGAGCCATGGGCTCCCCGACTGCGCCGTGGTCCGCGAAAGCAGTCAATGTCTTGTCAGGAATCGTATTGACGGTGAATGGCGCGGCGAGCGCCTTGATGTAGAGAACGTCTGAAGCAGCCAGGTCCTTTGTGCCCGTGCTAGCCCAGAGCAATCGTTGTGGCCGGGCGCCGGCATTCGCCAGCCGCAGCCACCGGTCCGAGTCAAGCAATCGGCGATAGGCTTTGTAGGTTCGCTTGGCGACGGCGATCCCAAGCGCGTTTCGCAACTCTTCGGGGACTTTTCCCATCGTCGCTTTGTCCCAGCGGCTGATGAATACAGAGGCCAAAGAGCAAACATCGGGATTTAGCCCCGCTTGGATGCGTCGCTCGACGCCGCGCCAATAGGCTTCCGCTGCTGCCTGATATTGCTCATGCGAAAAGAGCAGGGTTACATTTACCGGCACACCGGCGAAGATACACTCCTCGATCGCGGGGATACCTTCGGGAGTGCCGGGGATCTTGACGAAGAGGTTCGGCCGCTCCGCCCGAGCGCTAAGCTGCTTAACTTCGGCAATTGTGCCTGGTGTGTCATAAGCAAGCATCGGCGAAACTTCAAGCGACACCCAACCATCGATGCCATTCGTCCGGTCGTAGATCGGTCGGAACAGATCGGCGGCCTGCCTGAGGTCCTCGATTGC
>PLEA01000011.1 GCA_003136335.1 Acidobacteriaceae bacterium
CCCCCTGTTAAGAATCAACTTATCATCATCCTGAGTCTGCGGTCATGCGCGAATCGCGCGCACTTCCAGATATTCACCTTCCACGGCGGTTGTGCCGTCGGTTGCCGTGTTGTGTTCCACCCACAAAGATTCCAGGCGCGCGGCCAGAGTTGCTTGTCCGGCTGCATCCAATCGCGAAAATGCCATTTTTGTCGGGCCGAAATAGCGGCGGAAGAAATCCAGGGTTTCTTTCGGCGGGAACGGGTAAGCCATTTGGATTTTCCGTGGGGTACAACTTATCTGAGCAGATCCCTGTCCAAGCCTTTGCCGTACAGTCGATTCGTCTCCCCAAAGAATCGGCGGGGGAACCCCCGGAGGAGGAGGTACCATCTCAGCCGTAACGTGAAATGTCTTACTTACGAAGCCTCGCGGGGTCCAGTTCGCCATTGCCATCAGTCCGCCCGGCTTGCAGACCCTAAGTAATTCAGCCGCGACACGCTCAGGCCGTGGTGCGAACATCGCGCCGAACATGCTCAACACGATGTCAAAGGACCCATCGGCATAAGGAAGATCTTCCGCATCGCCTTCATCCAAGCGAATATCGAGGTGCTCGGCGGCAGCCCGCTTCTTCGCTTGCTCGAGCAAGTTTGTAGCAATGTCTATGCCCGTGACTTTTGCACCAGCTTTGGCGGCAGGGATGGCGCTGTTGCCTGTGCCGCAGGCGACATCGAGCACTCGATCGTCCGGCTTCAGGTCGATGCGGGCTACAAATTTCTCGGATTCGCCGGAAATGAAGTTCGCAATCTGGCCGAAATCGCCGGCCATCCAGGCGGCTTTCATTCTGGACTTAAGTTGCGTGAAATCAGGCGAAACCGTTTGCATAGGCGCTTATTCCTTTAGATGCCGGGGGCGAGGGAACGGTTCGTCACCCGTTTGCGCTGCGCCATTGTATCCCCAGAGGCTGTTAAAATCGAGGCCGTGAACAAGGTTTCTGCTTTACGAAAGCTCGGGGTAGTGGCGCGGGCGGCCGGACAGCAGGCCGGACGCAGCCGCACCTTCAGCGCGGTCATGAGCGGGGCCCGCGCCACGGCACGATCGTTCGGGCGCGCGGCACACCAGTTATGGCTGGAGGTGACGGGCACGGTGTTCCTGGCAATGGCGGCCTTTGGCGGCATCGCGGGAGTCCGCGAGTATATGAAGTACGCTGCCGGACACACGACGGCGGGCCGGGTCGCGATTGCAGTTTGCTTCACACTGGCGTTTGCGTGGTTCGGGCTCAGTTCGTTTTGGAGGGTGAGAAGGAAAAGTCACCGCCCGTGAGTGGTGATTGAATATCCCGCGGCGGGCGTAACGGTGTCAAAGAGAGGCTGTCAGGTGGAAACTCGATGACCGAGAAGCTGAAGACCCGCCCAGAGATTGCTCCAGAGATCGAAACCTCTTCCCACATTCCAGTCAACCCTCTGTATACCCCGGCCGATCTCAAAGGCTCCGACTACGAAAGCGAAGTTGGCTATCCGGGGGAGTATCCGTTCACGCGCGGCGTGCAAGCCACGATGTACCGCGGGCGGTTGTGGACCATGCGGCAATACGCGGGCATGGGCGATGCCGAGGAGTCGAACAAGCGCTACAAGTATCTGCTGGCGAACGGGACTACGGGGCTGTCGGTGGCGTTTGATTTGCCGACACAGATCGGGCTGGATTCGGATCATCCGCTGGCCGCGGGCGAAGTGGGCAAGGTGGGGGTTGCGATCGACTCCATCGAGGACATGCAGCGCCTGTTCGATGGCATCGAGCTGACGAAGATTTCTACATCCATGACCATCAATGCGACCGCGTCGATCCTGCTCGCCTTGTACGTGGCCGTGGCGCGGCGCCAGGGCGGAGACATCCGCAAGCTGTCGGGCACGGTGCAGAATGATGTGCTCAAGGAGTACATCGCGCGTGGGACCTATATTTATCCCCCACAGCAGGCCATGCGCGTGATTACCGATATGTTTGCCTGGGCCAATGAGCACGTGCCCGACTGGAACACGATTTCGATTTCCGGCTACCACATGCGCGAGGCGGGGTCGACTGCAGTACAGGAAGTGGCGTTCACGCTGGGAAACGGAATCGCCTACGTAGAGGCCGCGATGAAGGCCGGCCTGGACGTGGATCAATTCGCGCCTCGGCTCTCTTTCTTCTTTAACGCGCACAATAATTTTCTGGAAGAAGTGGCGAAGTTCCGCGCGGCACGGCGCATCTGGGCGCGCATTATGCGTGAGCATTTCAAAGCGAGAAATCCCAAGTCGTGGATGCTGCGCTTCCATACTCAGACGGCGGGGTCAACGCTCACCGCACAGCAACCGGAAAACAATATAGTGCGCACCGCAATTCAGGCGATGGCGGCCGTGCTCGGCGGCACGCAGTCGCTGCACACCAATTCCTATGACGAGGCGCTGGCTTTGCCCACCGAACAAGCAGCGCGCATCGCGCTGCGCACGCAGCAGGTGATTGCCTACGAGTCGGGCGCACCGCAGACGATTGATCCGCTGGCGGGATCGTATTATGTGGAAGCGCTCACCAATGAGATTGAAAAGCGCGCGGCGGAATATCTGGGAAAAATCGAAGTGCTGGGCGGAATGCTGAAGGCGATTGAGCGGGGCTTCGTGCAGCATGAAATTCAAAATGCGGCCTATGAATACCAGCAGGCGGTGGATGACGAACGGGCCATCGTGGTCGGAGTAAACCGGTTCGAAGTCGAGGAAGAAAAGCCGATCCCGATTCAGCGCATCGATCCGGCGCTGGAAGCGAAACAGGTGGAACGTCTGCGGGCGCTGCGGGCGAAGCGGGATGCCGGCCCGTGGAAGGCCGCCCTGGCGGGCGTGGAAGACGCGGCGCGGTCAGGCTCGAATGTCATGCCGCGCATCGTGGCGGCGGTTGAAGCCTGCGCTACGGTGGGAGAAATTTCCGACGCGATGCGACGGGTGTTTGGAGAGTACAAAGAGGCGATTGTGATTTAGATTCGACATGCTACTCGCAGTTCGCGGGCGCGGGGCGCCCGCGCCACACGGGCTACGCCGGCTGGGCTTGCAGCTCAGCGACCGCCGCGTCAAGGTGAGCGAGCGTTTCTTCCACCGTCAGCGAATACATTTCACGCCCTAAACCTTCGCCGGACTCAAGCGCGGTCTTCAGATAATGTCCGGCAACCTCTACCGCCAGCGAATCCGTGATGGCCTTGCCGGTGCGCTTCTTGTATTCCACCCACGCCGGATGCGGCAGTGCCACCCAGACCGTTCGGCCATCCACCAGGAATTTGATGTCCACCGCGTCCGCGTGCCGCGTGGCAATGGCGACGATCATGGCCTCATAGACGCAATGCACTTGCTTCTTCGTCCAGCGGTCGGTGGCAGTGAAGTTCGCGAACATGCCTAAAACTATAGCGGAGTGTCGGCGAGTCGGGCAAACCGCAAGCGGTCCCGGGCGACCACGCTTGCCATGACCCCGCGAGACTTGAATCTGTCGGATGAGCAAGAGTTTGTCCGCGCACGCCGCGCGCGTCTAGAAAAGCGCTGTACAGCTTGGCGGTTCTTGAGAGATGCTCTTTCATCCAGGCCTGCATGAAGAACAGGAGCGAAACTGGAGCGCCGGGCTTGGCGGCTTGGTGCTCCTCGAGGTAGAGGGCGATTCGCTTCCGGAACTCTTCAGGCGGCTCGGTGGTTGCAGGACCCGGGAAAGTCGTGTTGCTGCGGGAGCGCATCCTCGGCGGCGAAGTGGACCAGCACATAGTCAACCAGTTTCTTCAAGATCGGATCGAGGACGGCGTTGCCTTCTCCCTTGCGGAGCGCTTGGTCAAGCGCATTTACGGTGTCAAACAGTTGCTGATGCTGCTGGTGAAGGACAGCAAGGTTCACGCGATAGGACTCGGTCCAACGGAAAGTGCCAGTGGCGGCAGATATTTCTTGCTCCGGACGGGAATGTTTCTCGTGTGCCGATCGGCCAAGATCACTAAGGTAGGTAGCTTCCTTTATGATGAGTGTGTGCCAAC
>PLEA01000311.1 GCA_003136335.1 Acidobacteriaceae bacterium
GGGCTCAGTCCAGCCATCGATGCCCTGCGCTCCCAAGTGGAACTTCAAACCCGCCGGCAGCAACTCATCGTGGCCCGCAACGATCTCGCCAAGATGAGATTGAATGTGGCGCGGATTATCGGACTGCCCCCGGGGCAGGAATTTGTGCTCACCGAGAAAGCGCCCTATCAGGCATTGGCGCCTCTGCCGCTCGACACCTATTTGCAACGAGCCTACGCCGGGCGGGCTGACTATCAGGCGGCGCTGGCCCAAGTGCGGGCAGCGGAGCTCTCGCGCAAAGCGGCCTCGGCAGGACATTATCCCAGCCTGGACATCGATGCGAATTTCGGCGACGTCGGCGTGACGCCCGCCCACTCGAATGGAACCTGGCAGGTGGATGGGGGTATCAACATCCCGATCTTCGCCGGCAATCGAACTCACAGTGAGGTTCTCCAGGCTGACGCGCAATTGAAGCAAGCGCGTTCTCAACTTGGAGATCTCCGCGGCCGCATTGATTACGAGGTTCGCACCGCCTTGCTCGATCTGAACGCAGCAGCTGAGCAGGTGGCAGTTGCCAGTAGTTCGGTCGATCTGGCGGAGCAGGCACTCACGCAATCGCAAGATCGTTTCACCGCAGGGGTGGCCGACAACCTGGAAGTGGTGCAGGCGCAAGAGGTTGTCGCCAGCGCTCACGAAAGTTACATTCAGAGTCTTTACTTCCACAATCTCGCGAAGGTTGAACTGGCGCACGCCATCGGGGACGCCGAACAGGGCGTCAAACAATATTTGAAAGGCAATCAATAAAGCGTATGGAGCAAACAACACAGAGTCCGCCCGCCAAAGGCCAAAACGCTGAAGTCGAGAAGCTGGAAAACAGCACCAAGCCGTTGCCGGCCACCGAAGAGGATTTCCACAACAGGCGATCCCGCACCCAGAGTTCCGGCTTCCGGATCGGGGTGGTCCTTGCGGTCCTTATCCTTGTGATCGCCGGCTTCTTCGCTTATCGCTATTTCACCAGCTATGAATCGACCGACGATGCCGAGGTCGACGGCCACGTCAATTCCGTCAGCGCTCGCGTCACCGGCCATGTCACCAAACTTAACGTCCAGGACAATCAATACGTGCAGGCTGGCACGGTGCTGGTGGAGATTGATCAGGCTGACTATCAAGTCGCCTACGACCGCGCTAAAGCGGACTTCGACGATGCTCAGGCAGCCGCAGTGGCTGCCGGAGTGAGCGTTCCGATCACTGGGGTCAATACCAGCAGCCAGGTTTCGGCGACCGAAGCCGACGTGAACAGCGCTCGCGCCGGCATTCAGGTCGCTCAACAGCAGTTCGAAGCGGCCAAGGCCCAGATGCAAGAAGCCGAAGCCAATAATGTGAAGGCTCAAAACGATCTCGTCCGTTACAAGCAGTTAGTCGATAAGCAGGAAATTTCCCAGCAGCAGTACGATCAGGCCACCGCCGCAGCCAAGGCAAGCGCCGCAGGCGTCGAAGCCGCGCGCGCCAGCGCCGACGCAGCGCAGCAGCAGGTTACGCAGGCTCAAGGCAAGCTCGTCCAAGCCCGTGCAAATTCGGCTTACGCCAACACCGCGCCCAAACAGATGCAGATTATGCGCGCCAAGGCCACGTCCGCACTGGCCGAAGCCCAACGCAAGAAAGCGGATCTCGACCAGGCCGCACTGAATCTGCAATACACAAAAATCGTTGCTCCGGTGAACGGCATCGTCAGCGATCGAACCGTCGAAGTCGGGCAGAACGTCGCTCCCGGCCAGGAACTCATGAAGATCATCAATCTCGACGATGTTTGGATCACGGCGAACTTCAAAGAAACCCAGCTTCGGCAAATGAAGGTCGGCCAGCGCGTCACCATGGAGGTTGACGCCAACGGCAGAACCTACAACGGCAAGGTGGACAGCGTCGCCGGAGCCAGTGGCGCCCGCTTCAGCTTGCTGCCCCCAGAAAACGCTACGGGAAATTACGTGAAAGTGGTGCAGCGTATTCCGGTCAAGATCGTGCTGGACCCCGGAGCGAACAATGATCACCAGTTGCGTCCCGGCATGTCCGTAACGCCCAAGGTTTGGATTCGCTAATGGGTTCGGCCACCGCAACCATGGATCACGGGGACGACCATGCCGATGCCTGGCGTCCTGCAGTCAATCCGTGGGTAATTGCGCTGGCGGTCACGCTGGCGACGTTCATGGAGGTGCTCGACACCTCCATTGCCAACGTCGCCCTGCCGCATATTGCTGGAAGCCTCTCGGCCGGTCAGGACGAAAGCACTTGGGTACTGACTTCCTACCTTGTTTCCAACGCGATCGTGCTTCCTCTGAGCGGCTGGCTATCGTCCATCATGGGGCGCAAGAACTTCTACATGAGCTGTGTGGCCCTGTTCACCGTGAGCTCGTTCCTGTGCGGACTCGCTCCGAATCTGACGACGCTCATCATCTGCCGCGTCCTGCAGGGTGCGGGTGGCGGCGGATTGCAGCCCAGTGAGCAGGCCATTCTCGCGGATACCTTTCCTCCGGCAAAACGGGGCATGGCGTTTGCGGTTTATGGCATGGCCGTTGTAACCGCTCCGGCGATCGGGCCAACTTTGGGCGGCTGGATCACCGACAACTTTACCTGGCGCTGGATTTTCTTCATCAACATTCCGGTCGGGATCCTCTCCATCTTGCTCACCTCGCGCCTGATTCAGGATCCTCCGTACTTCAAGCGCCGCAAACTTAGCGAAACTCACATCGACTACATTGGCCTCGGATTTGTGGCCCTGGGGCTGGGAGCTTTGCAGATTGTTCTCGACAAGGGGCAGCGAGACGACTGGTTTGAATCCAACTTCATTGTCATTCTTTCGCTGATTTGCGCGGCGTCGTTGATCTTTGTAACTATTTGGGAGTGGAAGCACAAAGATCCCATCATTGATCTGCATCTTTTTCGCGACCGGACCTTTGGCGTCTCGAATTTGCTGATGTTCATGCTGGGCTTTGCCTTGCTCGGCAGCACTTTGTTGCTGCCTCTTTTCTCACAAACGCTGCTCGGGTACACGGCGGAGGAGGCGGGATTGGCACTTATGCCCGGTGGCTTCGCGATCATTCTTCTGCTGCCCCTGGTGGGCTTTCTGCTTTCACGGTACAGCCCGCGATGGCTTCTCTTGTTGGGTCTTGTCATCTTGTCGTTCTCGCTCTTTCACATGACCGGCTTTGATCTTCAGATGGATTTTCGTACGGTGGCCACGGCGCGTGTTATCCAGGCTGCTGGCATGGCATTCCTGTTTGTTCCCATCAATACGGCCGCGTATGCATTTCTTCCGCGAGAGAAGAACAATGCCGCTTCCGGTCTGATGAACCTCGCGCGTAACATCGGCGGCAGCGTAGGGATTTCCATCGTGACTACGATGCTGGATCGCCGAACCCAACAGCATCTTAACGATTTTGCTAGTCATCTGAGCGCGGGCAACGTGGCCCTGCAAGGCATGATTCGTGGAGCTGCGCGGGCCATGGTGGTGCACGGAGCCAGCGCCGCCGGCGCAAATCAACGAGCCTACGCGCTGGTTCAGGGCACGGCCGAGCGGCAGGCCACCATGCTGGCCTATATCGATTGCTTCTGGTTTCTCGGAGTGGCCATTCTGGCTATGATTCCAATGGTCTTCCTCATGAAAAAATCTAAGCCCGGCGGCGGAATGGCAGTACACTAAACATCGCCATGTTTCGCGTCATCACCATCGAGCGCGAGTACGGCTGCGGCGCCGCCGCCATCGCCGCGCAACTGGCCGACCACCTGGGCTGGAAGCTCTGGGACCAGCTCCTCACCGAAGAAATTGCCCGCCTCGCCAACGTTGAACCCTCTGCCGTAAAGCGCTGCGATGAGCGCATGGACAGCCGCTTTCACCGCCTCGCGAAAACCTTCTGGCGCGGGAGTTACGAACGCAGCTCGGCTCTAAGCAATCAGATGTTCGATACCGACCGCATGATGTCGATGATGCAGGAGACGATGAACAAAATTGGCAGGGAAGGGGACGCAGTCGTTGTGGGTCGTGGGGCGCCATATCTGCTTCGCGAAAATCCCTGCGCGTTCCATGTTTTTCTTTACGCTCCGCGCTCCGAGAAAATCCGACGCATCATCGCAGATGGCCACAGTGAACAAGATGCCATTGAACAGGTTGATTCCGTCGATCGCGAGCGCATGGCATACGTAAAGCACTATTTCAACGCCGACTGGCCCACCCGTTCGCTCTATCACGTCATGCTCAACACTGCCGTGGGAAACGAACCGGTTGTCCAGACGATCCTGGACACCATGCGTCTGGTCGAGGGCCGTCCCAGAGCCACGGAGTACGAGCATCCGAACGTGCCCGCCTCCAGCGATAGTTCGAGAATGACGCGATAGCGCGGAGAAGAAAAAATACGCTCGAGCAGGCTGCTGAAAACGTCCGCTGGGGCCTGTTTTGAAAGGGCCCGGCTTTTCAGCCGCGCCGTAAGTCTGGAATGAATGACGGCTTTTAGCCGCTGAGGAAATCCCAGCGACACGAAAGAGTTTTTCAGCAGCGCGCTACAGGGTGCCAGGTCTTCCCGGCGCAGCCTGTGGCCGGACCGGACGCTGTGACGCAGGACAGCAGTTTTCCTCGCAAACATCTTGTCGCGGCCCAAGCGATCCTAGCGCACGCCGTTCCACGCCCGCACTCGTGCGTTCAAGGATTAGCTCACGAATCATTGCGATGAAGTTGGGATGCACGCCCACAGTCTTCGCGCGCACGATGGGCAAACCCAGCGCATCGCAAAGCTGCCGCGCCTCAATATCCAGGTCATACAGCACTTCCATGTGATCGGAAATAAAACTGATCGGAGCCAGCACAACCGCGCTGGCCAGATTGCGCGCCCTAACCTCGCGCAGGTAGTCCAGAATATCCGGCTCCAGCCACGGCTGCCCCGGCGCGCCGCTTCGGCTCTGATACACGAGAGCGTCGTTGGCGACCCCCAGCCTGGCAGAGACAATCTTCTTTACTTCTTCCAGTTGGCGGACATAGTCGCACGTATTCGCCATCGAGAGTGGAATGCTATGTGCAATGTAGACAATCTGAACATTCTCCCGCGCATCCGCCGGAATTTCCCGCAAAGCGTCGCGCAGCCGGTCTTCAGTTGCCTCAATGAAACTTGGATGGTTGAAGAATACGCGCAGCTTGTCGATCTCCGGCCCTCCCGCGCCAATCTCATTTTGCGCGCGCACAATATCTTCACGGTACTGCCGGCATCCGGAATA
>PLEA01000024.1 GCA_003136335.1 Acidobacteriaceae bacterium
CGGCCAATCCGTGCCTATTTTTCAGTTTTGGCGTCGAGGAACGTTTTTTTGAAGAGCGTGCTGATGCGGGCGAGTCTTCGCAGGAGTAGGCGGAGGAGCTTGTCGTGGGCGGCGTTGTTCTGGCGGAAGAGGTCGAGTGCGCGGATGGTTGCGGACAGATGCCGGAGGACGGCAGGGGTGCCGGTGTCGTCGGGGCCGGGCGCCACGGCGTCAGGGGGCAGGGGAATCAGGTGGCGCGGAGTCAGCCTTGCGAGGTGGAACTCACGCTGCAGATCCTTCTGAGTGATTTCGACGTAGCGCAGCGTCATATTGGCGGTGCGGTGGCCGAGGAGTTTCATCAGCGCGGGAAGGCTGACGCCCGGCGGAGCATGCTGGTCGCATAAGTATGCCGCAACTGGTGCGGCACAATATGAGCGGAGATACCGGCCGCGCCGGCAGCTTCGGCCAATGCCGCGCGCAACTCCTGACAGAGCGCTTCGCGGCCTTTGGGCCGCGGCAGCAGGAACTCGGGTGTGGCGGCCGGCGGCAGAGTGGCGAGGAAGCGCAGGCGCGTGACGATCGAGCGCGCCTGTTCATCCACCGGCGTCCAGCGTTCGCTGTGCAGCTTGCCCACCGGGACATGCAGCGCCCAGTCTTCGCCGCCGATATGACGAAGGCAGCCGGGTGCGAGATCGGCGGTTTCTCCGATGCGCATGCCGGTCAGGCGCTGCAGGAGCAGAGCATTGGAGAGCAGATCGTTGCGGGTGCGCAATTCGGCCTGCAGGCGAAGATCGTCTTCCGGCGTCAGCGGCCGGGGCAATGTCTGATCCGGTTGCGGGATATCTTCGCTCAGCAACAAGCCGGGACGGGGCGGGAAAGCATGATCGGCCAGCAGGTCGAACAGCTTGCACAGACGAATCAGATGAGCGCCACGGGTCTGGCTGCATAACGGCTTCACGGTGCTCCGCGCGCGCCGTTGCCACAGGTATTCCAGCCAGCCGAGCATATGCGGGTCGCGCCGGAGATGGGAGGCGCGCCGAACATCGGGAAAGGATTCCCGCAGGTAAGCCGTAAACAGCCGGACAGTCTGTGCATATTGCCGCATGGTGGACGGGCGCAGGGTGGTGTTGGCCAGGCGAAGAGTAATGGCCAGGCCTTATCCCCGGACAAGAACACCTTTGCGGCTGCGCCTCTGGTCGGAGACGCACGCGCGCCTTGAGCGCTTTTTCGATCGGATGGGGAGGATGTCTCATGCCGGCGGCGGTTGCGCAGATGCCGTCATAGGTTCGACCGCTGCAGCGCGGGCAAACTCACGCCAGCGCGGATCATGTCGCTGGCAAAGGTATGCCGGAACCGGTGCGGATTGGCCTCGGGAATACTGCTCATGGACCGGTGGTGGCGGAACAGGGATCGCAGCCCGGCGGGCGTCCTGGCGGCTCCGCGCGCCTTGCCCTTCAGCGATACGAAGACCTCCGGAGTATTGGTCAATGGCCTTTCGGTCTTCAGCCGGCATTGGAGAAGACGGATTGTTTCCGGAGGCAGCGGCAACAGGCGCACGCGCGAACCTTTGCCGTGCACGCGCATCTGCGCTTCGCTGAACAGCAGGTCTCCGAGCTTCAGCACGAGCACCTCGCGGGAGCGCAAACCGTTGAGCAGCATTAAAGCGACAATGGCCAGATCGCGCGCCGTGCGGAAACTGGACCAGAAGCGCGAGATCTGGCCGGACGACAGCGGAACGATCACGCGTTGCGGAACTTTCAGTTTCAGATCCGTGGCGACGGCCACGCGGCCGCGCCCGTAGCCCAGCGGCGAGCGGCGCAAAACGGTTCGGCGGATGCGATACGGTGCTGACCAGAAGCGAAGCCGAAAGGGTGTCTTATCCGGGGATAAGGTCGGCAATGCGTCGCTGCCCGTGGTCAGGCATCTCATCGTGAAAGTAGAAACGAAACACGCGCCGCAGCAGGGAGGAACGAATGTTCACGTTTTCCGGAGCGGGTTTCGGCAACTCGTTGACTTGATCGCGCACATAGTCGACGAGCGTGGTGACCACGGGCGCAGCAGCACGGGTCATCTAGTCTGTGACACTTTTGCAAGCCCTGTATTTTCAACATCGGCTGCGCCCCCAAAAACTGCCGTCCGGACAGATCGTCGGGCTGGAGCCAGTGTCACAGANNGCGTTGCTTGTCCGGGGATAAGTCGGCCTGTATGTCTTCGCCCGGGCCAAAACTGATCGGCGGTGAAGCGCGTTACGTCAACGCCGGGGCGGCGCGACCACCAACGCACGAAATGCAGCAGGTTGTTGGCGTAGGCGCGCAGACTCAGGGGCGCGAGTCCGCGCACGCACTGCATATCGAGAAAACGGTTAATCCATTCCAGTTCGCGGTCATCCTGGTCCACCACCCGGAAGGGAGAACTGCGGGCGGCAGGATCCGCGCGCCGGACGGTGCGAAAAGTCATGGCCGTGCACCCTCCAGCAGACGCTGGAAATCACAGGCGCCGGCGCCGGAGGCGAAGAAGCTGGCAGGATCATGCCCGCAGGGCAACTCGACACGCAAAGCTTCCACGCCCGCATGACGCAGTTGAATACACAGACTGCGCGCCGCCCTCTGGCCGCTGCCACTACGGTCGGCGTCGAAACATACATAAGTGACACGCTCTTCCATCCGGCAAAGCTGGGAGAGCTGAAGATTATTGAGATGCGAGCCCAGCGCGGCCACGGCGTTGGGAAACCCGGCCTGCCGGACCACAAGCGCAGCACCATGGTCAGCTTATCCAGGATAAGGTCTGCATTCGTCTGCGCCACTGGTCAAGCAGCGAGATCGAGTAAGCCTTCGACCAAAATCAGGCGGGAGAATGCCAGTGTTGCGGCCCAGGCGTAAAGTCCGCCTTTGCTTCCAGGAAGAAAGCGATGGCGGCAAATGTAATTGCCCATCGAGCGGGCATACAGATTCCCTGCATGTTCCAGAGGAAAAACAAGAGATCGGAAGAAAGAGTCGCGTCCCCGGTCATCCACCAGGCCGCAGTCGCGAAGAAACTGGCGGCCATAGCCCAGCCGCTCCGGATACCCGCGCAAACAGGCGCCCGGCGCGTAACCAATACGCATTCGTTCGATCACGGCGCGATCCTGGATGCCACGTTTGGCAAGGTATGCCGGTGCTTCCTCAAACCGCTCCAGTTGCCTCTGATAGAAGCGATAAGTGTGCTCCAGCAGGTGCTCCGGCGCGGGTTCGGCTAAGTCGCCAGGTAAGTGGATTAACCGGGACAGTCCGCCGCCGCGGCCGCAGCCATGGCAATAGAACACCTGCTTGCGGCGGTTCACATAGAACGAAGGATGGGTGTCGCGATGCAAAGGGCATAATCCGGCGAGCTCTTCGCGTCCGTTGTCGCGAACTGGCTTCCAGCCGTGCTGCTGAAGATACTCCAGCAGCGAAATGCGCGGCTGGAAGGCGTGATGTTCGAAAGGGCTCAAGGCGGTGCCGGCTCCACGCTCAGAATGCGGGCAGCCGCGCGAAAATCCCAGGCAAGAATGGTGGGTGCGGACCAGAGAGCGAACCGCAGACCCTGGATTCGCCGCCACGCCCAACGGAGTACCGTCGACGAATCGGCGATGCGATCCGGATCGCGGCATTCGGGCGCGGCCTCTTCCAGAGTCTGTCCTTCGGCCAGTCGCCCCATGGCTTCGACGCGTACCGGCAGGCTGAACTGTGCGCCGGGTATGCAGTAACAGGGAAGTACGGTCAGGGTGCGGCGGCACAGCCGGCAGATGCCGCGCCGGATGCGAATCGAATCGTGCGTCCGGTCATGCGACTGACGGAATCGCCGCCCCTGGCCGATCACCGCGGCTTGGCCGCAACCCGGGCAATCGCGCGGCAGCCATTCGCCGTCCTTCCCGACAGGCTTGCATCCATCCACCGAACAGGGGATAAAAACGATCACGGGTGCGAAGGCATGCCCCGGAATCGCTACCGTCCAAGGCACATGACTCCGCGGCCCCGCCTTCGCTCCTAAGTACCAG
>PLEA01000222.1 GCA_003136335.1 Acidobacteriaceae bacterium
TCTTCCGTCAGCGATGCGATCGCCGGTTCTTTCGTCTTGCCAATCCAGGCAATCTTGATCTTCACGACGGACTCAGTCTCTCACTTTTTCCCCACGCCAACACGACTGACACTCCGAACGCGATCTTCTCGCCATCCGAATATTGACGGATTGCGCTATGAACCTCGGCGTGAATTTCCGGCCACTCCTCGGTGGGAACTCGCTCCAACATCGGGCGAAAGGGAACGGCAGCCGCCTGCGCCTGATCCCACACTTCTTCGACGGAGCCCGGCCACGTCCACGGCAGCGTTTTGGCCTCTTCGTCAATCGAATTAAATCCGGCACTGCGTAAAATTCCCGAGAGGCAGCCGTGCGTGGCAAACTTAAACGGATCTCCTCCGGGCTGCAGCAACGAACCCCCGACATGACGATGCACCACGCCGACTTTGCCTTCCATTTCTCAGAAGCGATGAGGCGGTACTGATTTCCCCAGTCCGGGTTAGAGTCTGGGTGCGAGGTCATAGGGAGCCCTCAGAATTCGGAGAAGAATTACGAGGCTTTCTTTATCTTTGTCATCTTTGTCTTGATCCTCGTCTTTAACTTTATCTTTTTCTGCTTCGGCACCGTCGGTTTGCTCTCAAGCCTTCGCTTCCGGGGCACTGGCTTCAGGTCACCGGGCTCCAGCCGCTTCGCCGTCTTCCACAGCCGCTCCAGATCGTAGAACTTGCGCGCTTTCTCGGAGAAAACATGCACGACGAAGTCAACATAGTCCAGCAACACCCATTCCGCCTGTTTGTAGCCTTCGACATGCGCCGGGCGTAAATCCGCGGCCTTCAGACGTAGTTCCACTTCGTCAGCGATGGCCTGAACCTGCCGCGGATTGGTCGCGCTGCATAGGACGAAGTAGTCGGTAAATGCTCCCGACCCTTTTTCCATTTCCAGGATGCTCAGTTCTTGGGCCTTTTTCTCGAGGCAGGCTTGGATGGCGGCGGCGATTTGCTGTTGGAGTGTGTTCTTCTTCATGCAGAATTAGTTAGGTGGATGTCAGTCGTTGGTTTGTCGTTCGCTCGATTCATTGTAACTGACAGGTGTCCCATCGCTGCGCCGTCGAGGATTATCAATCATGAGTTTGGCCAAGATGATTTTGGCTAAGATGGTTGGCCAACGACGACCCCCTGCGACCGCCGACGATGCCGCCGACACGCCGCCCGTACTCGTCCGTCGGCGGTATAGTAATTGCGCCGTGCCGCTTCCTGAAAAAGCGCTGATTGCCCAGATTCGCCGTATGGTGACATCCTCCGCTCCTGGTCGCGCTCGGGGCTCGCGGCGTGTTGTCTTCGCCGGCATCGGAGACGACTGCGCCGTACTGCGCCTGCCGCCGGGACAGGAATTCCTGGTCACGACTGACTTCAGCCTGGAAGGAATCCATTTCCGCCGCGACTGGCACCCGGCTGAATCGGTGGGCCACCGTTGCTTGACTCGCGGGCTGAGCGATATCGCCGCCATGGGCGGCGAGCCGGTCGCGGCGTTCCTCTCTCTTGCCCTGCCTCCGGGCTTGCCCCAATCTTGGGTCGGACGCTTCGCCAGCGGATTGATCGGCCTCGCGGAAAAATTTGCGGTCACCCTCGCTGGAGGCGACACGGCGGAGTCCCCGAACGGAATCCTCGCCGACATCATCTTGGTGGGCACTGCGCCCAAAGGAAAATCGGTACTGCGCTCCGGTGCCCGTCCGGGCGACCGCATCTTCGTCAGCGGACAGCTCGGTGGTTCGGCTGCCGCAGTCGTGGGAATGGGAAGCAAGCCTAAGAAAAAACTCAAACCCCACGACTACCCCCGCCACTTTTATCCCGAGCCTCGGATCGAACTGGGCCGCATTCTCCGCGAACGGGACTTGGCCTCCGCCATGATTGACACCAGCGACGGCCTCTCCACCGATCTGGCGCATCTCTGTGAAGAAAGCGGCGTGGGAGCAGAACTCGACATTGCGCTCATCCCGCGCGCCCGCGTCGGCAAGCCCGCCCGCGAAGTCGAGTTCGATCTCGCCCTGCACGGCGGGGAAGATTATGAGCTTCTCTTCACGGCTCCGCGTGGCAAGCGTATTCCGGCCCAGATTGCCGGAGTTGCTCTGACTCAGATCGGCCACATCACAGGTCGGTCAAAGATTTTCCTCCGCATCCGCCCCAACTTGGCCCAAGAGCTCGAACCCCGAGGTTGGCAGCACTTCCAGCGTTAACTCATGGAGCGACAGCCGCCACGGCTGTCCCGCACGGGCGAAGCCATGTTCGTGTGGGACCCGGGTCTCTGACCGGCCCCGAACGAAGCGCGGCTGTCATGAGAGGATTCCGTCATCCGTGCCGCTGTGAAAACATGCAGCCCCTTCGTTACCTCCGTCACTACTCTGTCTCTACCCGCTCCCTCAAAACCGGACTACAGTTAAGACTATGTCGTCCCGTAAATTGCTCCTCCTCCCAATGCTCGCCGCCATTCTGCTTGTCGCCGCAGCGGCGCAGAAGAAGCAGCCGCCTCCGCCGCCGGCCCACGCGAAGTCTCCGTCGCCCGCGGTCACCGACGAGTTCATCCACAAACAGTTTGGGGATAATTGTTCCCTGCTGGCGGGACCGCCGCAGTTTGTCGCCGATCTTGACGATGACGGCATCGATGATCTGGTGGTGGCCGCCAAATGCAAGAACCCCATGGCCGACAAAGACGAATACAGTTTTGTCGTCACCGACCCTTTTGACAGCTTTCTCGGCTACAGCGACATCAAAGTGACCTCCAGCTTCGGGTCCGATGAACCCGAGCGTCGGGGTATCTGCCTGCTCATTATTCACGGCTCCGAGAAAGACGCCTGGCGCGCCGAAAAGCCCAAGGCCAAGTTCCTGCTCATCAATCTGCCCTTCAAAACTCTGACGGTGAAAAGGCTTGCCGTGAAGAAGAAAACCATCCTCGGAATTTACATGGAAGAAACGGGCGAGGGCGAACAGACTTCTTCCGTCGTCTATTGGGACGGCAAGAAATACAAATACCAGCAACTCGGCTCAACCCTGGAATAGGGCCAGCTGATTGTTGATTGCTGATTATAAATGCTGATCGATCGCTGATTAGCAGACGCCGGTTTTCAATCAGCAATCAACAATTTCTTAGCTCCGCCTGTAGTAGGGAAACTCCGCGCTCCCGGCCTGCTTCACGTTGGCTTCGGCGAACTGGCAAACTCGGTCGAGCGAAGATTGCAGCTCGGCGGTATAGCGCTCGACGTCTTCGTCAGTGGCATCCTCAGGCACGGGGATCAGTTTGCCGACGCGCACCAGCACCCGCGAGAACGGCATTGGAATCATCAAGCGGTCCCATGTCTTCAGTACCCAAGCGCGATCGACGGCCGCGTGGAACATGGTTAGAGCCAAGCCAGAGGACCGTGCCAGCGCGACCGGCCCCGGCTTCACCTTGTGACGTGGACCGCGCGGACCATCTAGGGTGAAGGCCACGGTCCAGCCCTCTTCGAGCGCGCGGCGCAGGCCGAGCAAAGCCCGTACGGCGTTGCGGCTGCTCGATCCCTTCACCGCGACGAAGCCGAACTTGCGGATGATCCGGCCCATGTATTCGCCGTCGTAACTGTTGCTGCTCATCACCCGGATGCCCATATCGCGGAAGATATACGTGGCCGGGATCATGCAGGAATGCCAGAAGGAGGCGATCAGCGGGTGCTGTTCCAGAGTCTTCTGCGCGCCTTCCTGGTAGGAAACGGAGATCCGCAAAGTCGGGCCAATCAGGCGGATGATCGAGTATCCCAGCCGGATGATGATGCGCAGGACAATGCGCTGGCGAAGGGTAAAGCGCCGGGCGCCAGATGCAGGTTGCGGCGGCGCTGCCGCGTCGCGAGTGCTGGCTTCGGGCACAATCCTATTCTAACGGCATGAGGTCATCCGGGATCGGGCGCACGATTGGGATTCAGGTCTAAAAATACTAACCGCCGAGATCGCAGAGACCNNGGTCTCTGCGATCTCGGCGGTTAAGGGCGACTCAGTTCTGGAGGTAGGAATCGATCCAGATCTTGACCTTCTGACGCCGTTCGTCGGCGGTGTCGAACCGCACTCCCAATGACTTGGGCTTGCGCCAGCTCACCACGCCGCGAACGTTGACGCGAGGTAAAGTCATCAAGGAAAACGAGACCTCTACGTTGGTTCCGATCGAAAAGTCTTCGGCACTCTTGAGGGACATGCCCCCGGTACTCAGTTCGATGCTGGACGCGCTGATCCGCCGGCCATCTCCGGCGACCGAGACTTCCGTCATTACCGGAATGCGCACGTAGCGCCGGAATTCATGGAGCACGAGCATCCGCGTGGCGCGCACCAGTTTCAGGGCTGCGGGCCGTTCCAGAGGTTCGCTAAATATGGCATTGATGCCGTATTTCGAGTAGCGCATGCATTCCTGCGCATTGCCGCCCAAGCCATAAATGATGCAACGGCTATTTGACGGGGAACTGCGGGCCGCTCCCATCACAGCCTCGGCGCCGTCGCCCAGGCTCAGGACGCAAGCTTCGAACTTCTCTTTGTGCAGGCGCTCGGCAGCGTTGGAAGTCATGACCACGGTTTCAATGTTGAACTGCCGGAAGCATTCGGCTAGTAGAGCACGGGAAGACTCGTTCAAGCCTACCAGTGCGGTGCGGGCGGCTGCCTTGCGGTGGGCATGGGCTGGGGCGAAGGTAGTAGCGAAAGCTTTATCCATAGCGAGGGAAGACTCCACTTTCAGAACCCATTGTGAAGACGCTTCCCCTTACAGGAAAGACACAAAGGACCAACACTGGAAGTACCAAAGTGTCGTTACTTTTTCGGAGGGCGCGGGAGACGGGACATTACGCAGCAGAACATTTGTGGAATGAAGAACTTGGGGCGCACGGCGGGAAGAGGGAAAATCCCCCCAGCGTGAACTTTATTCGCTCCAGCGCCGGAACAGCAAGGCCCCATTGGTCCCGCCGAAGCCAAACGAGTTCGACATGGCGTATTCGAGTTTCGCCTTGCGCGCCTGGTTGGGGACCAAGTCCATGCCCGCGGTGTCGGGATCGGGATTCTCCAAGTTGATGGTTGGAGGCAGAATCTGATCGCGCAATGCCAACACGGTAATGCCCGCCTCGAGTCCCCCGGCGCCGCCCAGCAGGTGCCCAGTCATCGACTTCGTGGAACTCACCGCAACCCTGCGAGCGCCAAAAAAATTGCGGATGGCATGCGCCTCGAGCGTGTCGCCGATCGGCGTCGAGGTGCCATGAGCATTGACATATCCCACCACGTCGGGAGTAACGCCCGCATCGCGCACCGCGTTGCGCATGACGCGGAATCCGCCTTCGTGTTCCGGCGCAGGCTGCGTCATGTGGTAAGCATCGCCGCTCATGCCATATCCCGCGATCTCCGCCAGGATGCGGGCGCCGCGCTTGCGGGCGAATTCCAACTCCTCCAGGATCACGATGCCCGCGCCTTCGCCCATCACGAAACCGTCGCGGTCGCGATCCCAGGGACGGCTGGCCTTTTCCGGGGCGTCGTTGCGCGTGGAGAGCGCGCGCATGGCGGCGAACCCGCCCACGCCCATGGGAGTGATCGCGGCTTCGGCGCCGCCCGCAATCATCACATCCGCGTCGTTGTGCTGGATGATCCGGAAAGAATCTCCAATGGAATGTGCGCTGGTGGTGCAGGCCGTCGCAGTCGCCTCGTTCGGACCCTTGGCGCCGAAACGCATGGAAACCTGCCCGGCCGCAAGATTCACAATGGCGGCCGGAATAAAGAATGGAGAAATCTTTCGCGGCCCGCCTTCCATTAGCGCAGTGTGTTCTCGTTCGATGATGTCGAACCCCCCGATCCCCGACCCGATGTGAACGCCGACGCGCTCGTCATTCTCCGGGGTAACCTTCAGCTCTGACATTTTGAAGGCTTCATCGGCGGCGGCGATCGCCACATGAATGAAGCGTCCCATCTTCTTGACTTCTTTTTTTTCAATGAAATTCAGGGGATCGAAGTTCTTGACCTCGGCAGCAATCTGACAGGCAAAAGCAGTGGGATCGAAGCGGGTGATGCGGCCCACACCGCTCTTGCCGGCAAGCAGGGCCTTCCACACCACGTCGGTGGTATTGCCCACGCCACAGATCAAGCCCAGGCCTGTAACTACGACCCTGCGTCCCAACTATTTCCCCGCTTTCGCGTGCTTGCCGATGTAGTCCACCGCGTCCTGCACGGTACGAATCTTCTCCGCGTCCTCGTCAGGGATCTCGATGTCGAAGGCCTCTTCGAAAGCCATGACCAGTTCCACGGTGTCCAGCGAGTCCGCGCCCAGGTCGTCCACGAACGACGCGCTGGAAGTGACTTCGCCCTCATCCACTCCCAACTGCTCCACGATAATCTGCTTTACCTTCTCGTCAACGGCTGCCATGTTTTTCCTCGCTTGCCTCGATTAGATTTGAATTCGGATTCTTCGGTTGCGCAATCGCAGGTCATATTTTCTGGTGGCTCGGGCTTGGGCCCTTCACAACTCTGGTACTGGTTACGCACTGCGATACGAAAAAAGGCGAGTGTGTAGTGTAATTGTCCCGGTGAATTAGTGTAAAGGAAGGACTCTGCCGCTTCTGGCACAGCCTCGGTTGACTTGGGATTGCACTCTTGAATCCTAAAGGCTGGCCGTTGCCGGGGTCAAACGTTCGGGCGGGTTATGATGGGCCGGGGTGCACCCATTTGCAGTCCACGGGAGAGGCGAGGAAAGTCGTATGCGTGCCGTCGTGCAGCGCGTCAGCCGCGCCAAGGTTACCGTCAACGAACAGACCAGCGGCGAGATCGGCCTGGGATTACTGGTTCTGCTGGCCGTCGGACACGAAGACACCGAGAGGGATGCAACGTACCTCGCTGAGAAAATCTCCGGCCTCCGCATCTTCGAAGACCAAGACGGAAAGATGAATCGCAGCGTGCAAGACGTGGGCGGCAGCGTGCTCGCGGTCTCGCAGTTCACTTTGTACGGAGACGTGCGCCGCGGCAAGCGCCCGTCGTTCGATGCCGCCGCTTCGCCTGACCATGCGCGGCAACTCTATGAGTTTTTTGTCCAGCGCATTCAGGCGGCAGGCCTGCGCTGCGAAACCGGCCGCTTCCAGGAAATGATGCAGGTGGAACTGGTGAATCAGGGGCCGGTCACGATCCTGCTGGATTCCCGCAAGGTTTTCTAGAACGGTCCATCCCTTGCCATTCGTGCAGGCGATCGCGTTCGAGGTCCAGGATTTTTCGACCCGAGGAGTTGCGGTATACGGTCTAAAGCCGCGTCAGTTAGGGGGTTCCGCGTAGGCAGAATGTCCTCGACCAAACCGCAGATTTGCACTATCTTCCGTCGCTCTTGCGCGTAATCGTTCTGTCTACGGCCTTTTCCTTTTGGCCCAGAACGTGCTTGATGCATCTTAAGGTTCGCGAGGAGTGCAAAGTGGGCGTGGGTAACCAGTGGGTAATGAATGGGGCGTTGATTGCGCTGCTCTGCTCCGTCGGAGTTGCTCAGAAGTCTTCAACCCCGGGAACGATGCCGCTCGACGCGATCATCCAGTCGATGCAAAAGGCGCAAGCGGCGGTCCGCCCACAAGCCTCGTATCAGATTATTCGGGAGTATCGCCTGTTCGGGGCGAAGGATTCGAAAGCCGATTCCGAGGTAGTGGCAGAAGTCAATTTCAGGCCACCCGCTTCCGAAGGCTACACGATTCAGAAGTACTCCGGCAGCAACCGAGGGCCGCAACTTGTGCGCAGTGTTCTAGACCACGAGGCCGAAGTAACATCCAAGAACAATCAAGTCCGCAGCGCCATCAGCAGCGATAACTACAGGTTCAGCTATATAGGCGCGGCGATGCTAGAAGGACAACCCTGTTACGTCTTGGGATTAACACCCAAGCGAACCGACAAAGACCTGATCTCCGGAGAAGTCTGGGTCGACAAGCATTCGTTCTTGGTTCGCCAAGTCCAGGGAGAGGTCGAAAAAACGCCTTCCTGGTGGCTAAAAACAGTTCGCATCAAGCTTGTATTTGCCGATCTCGATGGAATCTGGGTGCAAAAGAGCATGGAAGCGATCGCAGATGTGCGAATTGTTGGCGCACATACGTTGACGTCCCGCATTCTGGATTACCGGAGAGAGGACGAGGTCGCTGCAACCCCTCTGCCCGGAGGTTCCATGCTTCGGAAACGATAGCGACAATCAAGGGGCAATTGCTGGGTTTACCGGATCTGGACCTACCTGCTGAAAAATCATGCTTAGCCTGCCGATGGCTGCGCGGCTGATGTCATTGAAAGCGAAAAAACCAAGAACAGGCACGTTAGTTATCTTGCCGGTTCCCATTTCCTCAGTCATGCTCGGGAAGATGTGGAAAAGTTGCGAATGGCTTGCCGCATTGCTTGGTGACATCGCTATAGCCTTAGCAGAAACTCACACAAAAACCAGCAGGCGCTCTCAGCACGACCGGCGGCCTCTGAGACACTAAATCTCCTCTAAACGTTAGGAAAGGATCCCAGGGTGGAAACTGCAGCTAAGAAAGCCCCGACGCCTGTCGCTTCGGTATCTAAGCCGATTCCGACCCCGGCCCTATTGCTGGCCATGCTTGGCGTCTCCAGCAAGGTGAGTGACCTTATCCTGTCGCCGGGCAGCTTTCCAATGGTGGAACTCTCCGGCAAATTAACTCCGGTCAAAATCTCTGGAATGGCGCCGTTAACTCCCGAGGACACTCGCCGCATTGCCTACGAATTGATCGACGGCAACAAGCAGGCCACCGACTCATTGCAGAATCTGGGATCGTGCGACATCTCGTATCGTGTGCCGGGGCAATGCCGGTTTCGGGTAAACATATTTCAACAGCGCGGCAGCCATGCCATTGTAATGCGCGTAATACCTCAGGTCATTCCCACTCTCGCCGCCCTGAACCTGCCGCCGCAACTGGGCGAAATCGCGGACCTCCAAAATG
This sequence comes from Acidobacteriaceae bacterium, assembly GCA_003136335.1. The sequence goes on from PLEA01000222.1 coordinate 8,936, forward strand.
GAATCGTTCTGGTAACCGGCCCCACCGGATCGGGGAAATCCTCTACGTTAGCCGCGGTGCTTGATCGGATCAATGAGAGCCACGCCTATCACATTTTGACGATTGAGGACCCCATCGAGTTCATGCATCGGCACAAGCGCTCAATCGTTCACCAGCGGGAACTGCACAGTGACACGCCCAGCTTTGCGCTCGCTCTGCGGGCCGCATTGCGACAGGCTCCCAAAGTCATTCTTGTAGGCGAAATGCGAGACAAAGAGACCATCGAAATCGCACTGGAGGCGGCGGAAACGGGCCACCTGGTTCTTTCCACTCTTCATACCATTGACGCCTCGAAAACCGTGGAGCGAATCATTGGAGCTTTTCCGATGGCAGAACAACACACCATTCGCAACCGCTTGGCGAAGAGTTTCCGGGCAATTATTTCCCAGCGTCTGATACCGCGAAAAGACGGAAGTGGGCGCGTGGCGATCATAGAAATTCTGAAATCAACCCTTCGGACGCGTGAGTATATAGAAAAGGGCGAGCAGGACGGCAAGACGCTTCTCGAAGCGATGACAGATGGGGATACCGAAGGGATGCAGCACTTCGATGGCGAGATCGAAAAACTCGTCCGCTCTGGTGTCATGGAGATCAGTACTGGACTCGCCTATGCTACGAATCCTGGTAACTTGCGGCTGCTGCTGACAGACATAGGTAGTGCTCCAACCGAAGGTTAGCGCCTCCAGTTTGCTGCTTGATGTGCCACACCAAAACAAGTTTGCCGACAGATTCTGCCGGATGTATTTCTGGCTGTCGAATTTCCTGCCGGTGCTCTCGCCCGACATGTCACTAATTTGCCCAATCCGATGGAAAAGGAAGAGTAGCACCGGCATCTTGCCGGCTGTCTCGAGTGCGTCTTGCACTCGGTGCCGCGGGCTACTCCTGGCTCTAGCGCGCTAGCAAAATCGCGTCCGCGATGCGCGCCGCGTCCACCGCCGCCTTGACGTCATGAGTCCGCAAAATGTGGGTGCCCTTGAGAATCAGAGCGGTCTCCGTCGCAACCGTTCCATAGAGGCGGCCCTCGGGCGGAACATCTTTCCCGTCTTTGCCCAGTGTCCGCCCAATAAAGGATTTCCGTGAAGTGCCCGCCAGCAGCGGAAATCCCGCAGCCTGCAATTCGCCGAAACGGCACAGCAACGGATAGTTCTCCTCGAAACGTTTTCCGAATCCGAAGCCGGGATCGAGCACGATCCGCTCGCGCCGTATCCCCGCCTGCACCGCTCTTTCAGCCCACTCCTTGAGTTCACATTTCACCAGTAACACAATGTCACCCGCTGGCGACAGCGTGCGCCATTCTTCCGGACGCCCACGCATGTGCATCAAAACCGCACCGCATTTAAGCGCGGCAATCGTCTTCACCATCTCCGCATCCCAGCGGAATCCACTGACATCGTTTACGATCTCGGCTCCAGCGTCCACCGCCGCGCGGGCGACAGCCGCCTTGTAAGTGTCAATGGAGAGCACTGCAGTGGGATGTTTCTTTTTCAATGCGGCCACGACCGGGAGCACACGCTTTAGCTCCTCGTCCGCGCTCACGGCAGGCGCCCCGGTGGCCGACTCGAGGTTCGCCGCCATAGCTTTCTTCGTCTCCGCTGGTCGCGCAGCGCCCGCATCGACGCGCGCTCCGGGACGCGTGGACTCGCCACCAAGGTCAAGTATGTCGGCTCCCTCGTCCAGCAATCTCTGCGCATGTTCGATTGCCTTGTCGCGGTCCAGAAACTGACTACCGTCGGAAAACGAATCAGGAGTGACGTTGACGATGCCCATGATCAGCGTGCGCTTGCCGAGTTCCAGCGAGCGCGCCCCAAGATTCCATTGAAATACCGATCTCATGCGGCACGATTCTAAATGAAGCAGGCTGGAAGGATTCGGCGCACGATTGCGTTATCTGCGCCGCACGGTGGCTTCGCGCTTGCGCATGCCGTGGACCGCTCCAGGACCCGTGCCGGTCGGAGGTTTTCGGCTCCCGTCGAGCAGTTCTTTGAGAGCGGCCGCGTTATTGTGCGTCTCGTTCTTCGAGGCAAAGAGCAGGGTCAGGCGCCTTCTTTTGGGGGCGAGCTGGTAGAGCCGGTGCAGCGCGTCTTCGGCTTCAGGTTGCGACAATTCCTGCAGATATTTCCCGCGAAAGTTCTGCCAATGATCGGGATGGGCGTGAAACCAGCGGCGTAATTCGTGAGACGGCGCCAGGTCGCGCAGCCATTCGTCAACCGCAGCGTCGGCTTTCGCGAGACCTCGCGGCCACAGTCGGTCGACGAGCACACGCGCTCCGTCGCTGCGCGAGGCGGGTTCATAAACGCGCTTGATCGCAATCATGACTGAGGCAAAGCAGCGCTTTGCTCTATCATTGTAAAGCTGCTCGCAGCGCCGCGTGTGGCCTAACCATCGAGGATGGCTAATGCAATTGAAAGACAAACATTCGATGAAGCAATTCCTGAAAAATACTCGCGCGAAACTCTTCTGGGAAGCACTGTTTGTTCTGCTGACGTTCGCGACCCTCTCTGCTTGCGACGTCCAGCGCCGCAAGTCGGACGCCGAACTTGGCCTCAACCCGCAGCAGTCCGCCGGCCGCAAAATCTACGACTCCCATTGCGACCGATGCCATGAGCCGTATTCCACGCGGGGCAAGAAAGGCCCGGGCCTCAAGGGAATGTTCCAGAATAAATACTTGTCTCTAAGCGGACTGCCCGCCAACGATGAGCGCGTCACCGATATCATCCGCCTCGGCCGCAATGAAATGCCCGGATACAGCCAGACTCTGAGTTCCCAGGACATTCAGGATTTGCTCGCGTATCTTCATACTTTGTAGAGTGCCCGGGGCAAACCGCGGGTCCTGCGTCGTTTTCATGGGATAATCCGTGGATGAAAAGTGCGGCGAAATCGGAGCTGTTTCGCGACCTTCCGTCTGTGGACGAGTTGATTCGCAGGCCGAGCCTGGCTTCGCTCGCCGCCAGCCATGGACCTGCCGCGGTCACCGATGCCGCCCGCGCTGTACTAGCACGTTTGCGGGAGGAAGTTGCAACAGGACTCCTGGACGCGTCCGCATTGCGACTTGCCTTAGACGGACTGGGCGACGCCATTGAAAAGCATCTTCGTCAGGCGCTCCGGCATTCGCTGCGGCCTGTCATCAACGCCACAGGCGTGATGTTGCACACTAACCTTGGCCGCGCTCCTCTCGCCGAGGTCGCGCTGCTGCGTATCCGCGAAACTGCCGGACGGTTTTCAAATCTCGAGTTCGACGTCGAGGCCGGCGCCCGCGGCAAGCGCGACGTTCACGTCGATCGCCTCTTTCGCAGTCTTCTGAGCGAGGGCACAACATCTGCTCATGTAGAGACAGCCGCCTCGGCTGTCCCGCCTGGGCGAAGCCCGGCGGAAGCGTCCGGCTCCGTCTCGACCATCGTCGTAAACAACAATGCCGCCGCCGTCCTGCTGGCGCTCAACACGCTCGCCGAAGGCGGCGAGGTGATCGTTTCGCGGGGCGAACTGGTGGAGATTGGCGGCTCCTTCCGCATCCCGGACGTGATGGCGAAGTCGGGCGCAACGCTGCGCGAAGTGGGCACCACCAATCGCACTCGCGTCAGCGACTATGAAAATGCTATGACCGAGCGCACGCGCCTGCTGTTGCGCGTACATCGATCCAATTTTGAAATCACGGGCTTCACCGAGCAGGCGTCCACAGTCGAACTGGTAACGCTCGCGCGCCAGCGTGCCCTGCCCTTGATGGAAGACCTGGGCAGTGGCGCGCTCGTGGACTTGCAGAATTTCGGCATCGGCGGCGAGCCCAGCGTGCTCGACAGTCTGCGTGCCGGCGTCGACATGGTGACTTACAGCGGCGACAAGCTGCTGGGCGGCCCGCAAGCCGGATTGATCAGCGGCCGGGCCGACTTGATTGCCCGCATGCGCGCCAACTCCTTGTTCCGCGCCCTTCGCGTCGACAAGCTTACCTACGCCGCGCTCGAGGCTACGCTTCTTGCGTACGTGAAGCGCGACCACGATGCCATTCCTACGTTGAAGATGATGCGCCTGACGAAAGAGGAAATCGGCGAGCGCGCCGAATCGCTCGCGGCACAGGTCCGGTCGTCGAAATTTCAGATTGAAGTCACAGATGGTGAGTCGGTAATCGGCGGCGGCGCCGCGCCCTCGTCGGTCCTGCCTACTCGTCTGCTGGCCTTGAGTCGCGACGGCCTCAGCGCTGACGAGTTGGCCGCCCGCCTGCGAGCGTCCGATCTTCCCATCATCGCTCGGGTCGAACAAGGACGAGTGCTGCTGGATTTGCGCACGGTATTTGCGGATCAGGATCCGATGATTGCGGCTGCACTCCATCGAATCGCCTCATAGCCTTCAGCATCCAAAACCTATTGGCTGTTCTCTACACTATCGGACACTCCACCCGCCCGCTTGAGGAACTGATCAGCGCGCTGCGGGCACATCAAATTCAGACTCTCGTCGATATCCGCGCGTTCCCCATGTCGCGGCGGCTGCCTCAGTTCAATCACGATTCTCTGGAACAAAGCCTGCCTGCGGCGGGAACTCGATACCTCTCAATGACGGCGCTGGGCGGTTACCGCAATAAAATTCTCGAAGAGTCGCCACACATTGCGCTGCGGAACCAGAGCTTCCGCAATTATGCGGACTATATGCTCACGCCGGAATTCGAGCACGCTATGTCGGAACTACTGGCGCTCGCTGAAAATTCCCGCACCGCGTACATGTGCGCTGAGCGCTTGTATTTCCGCTGTCACCGTAGGCTGGTTTCCGATTGGCTGGTCGCTCACGGACACCAAGTCCTGCACATCGATTCTGAGGATCCGGTCAGGCCGCATAAGCTGATGGCAGAAGCCCGCATCATCGACGGACGTTTGATCTATCGCGGGGATCGATTGCTGTAAGATTCAGGGAAAGGAATCCTGCCCATGATCGTAGGCACCGGCATCGACATCGCCGAAGTCCCCCGCATCCGCCAGTCCATTGAGCGCTTCGGGCAACGTTTCCTGCAGCGCGTCTTCACCGAAGGAGAGATTCGCTATTGCGATTCCAAGGCGAATCGCTTCGAGCGTTATGCCGCACGCTTCGCCGCCAAGGAAGCCGCCATGAAGGCTTTGGGCACGGGCTGGAATCATGGGGTACGGTGGCGCGATTGCGAGGTGGTTCGCATGCCCGGCGGCAGGCCGACGATCGCATTCCACGGAAAAGCCGGAGAGTTCGCGATGAAGCTCGGAATGAGAAATGCGGCTCTGTCGATTTCGCACACTCAAGAGCAGGCGATCGCGCAGGTGATTCTCGAAAGCTGAACGCCCCCGGACTGCGGCGCGCCAATCCGCTACCCACCATCTGCTAGACTGTCGCCTCCGACTCTATGCCCGTCATCACTGCGACTCCTACCCCAGCGTCGAGCAACCTTGAAATTCCCGAAAAGACTCTGCTGACGGGACTCGCGCTTACCAGCTTCGCCACGCTGTTGCTGGAACTGGCGCTGACCCGGTTATTCTCCGTCGTGCTCTTCTATCATTTCGCCTTTCTTGCCATTTCGATTGCTCTGCTGGGACTGGGCGCAGGCGGCGTGTCCGCGTACCTTCTGAAGATCAAGCTCGCGGGCACCGATACGCGCTCGCTGGCTGCGCGGTTGTGCGCGACGAATTCGGTAGTCGTGGTCGTGGTGCTGGAGATCGTCCTGCATGTTCCGGTCGCGCTGCAGGTTTCCTGGGCAAACTTCGGACGGCTAACGGTGCTCTACCTGGCCGCTGCCGTGCCCTTCTTCCTTACCGGATTTCTGTTCGCGGTCGTATTCGCGCGCGAGACCGGGCGCATCCCGCGGCTCTATGGCGCCGACCTTTGCGGCGGAGCGATGGCCTGCCTCGCGGTCGTACCTTTGCTCAATTGGGTAGGCGGACCCAACGTCGTTCTGGTCGCCGGAGCTACGATGGCCACCGCCGGGACGATCTGGGCCGACCCCCGTTCGCTGCGCAGAAGCACAGCCCTGCTGACGCTCGCGCTGCTGGCCCTGATCGGCGCGAATTACTCGGGACGTCTGATCGACGTGGTTTACGCGAAGGGCATGTTCCGCGATCCAGCGCAGGTGGAGTTCGCGCGCTGGAATGCGCTGTCGCGCGTGGAAATCGACCGCAAGGGTCAGGCGAAAGTAATAGTCATCGACGCCGACGCTTCCACCTACATCATGAATGCGGACCTGTCGCGCTGGCACAATACGGATTGGGAGGGCGACCTCATGTCGGCGCCGCCGGCGCTGGCCAATGTCTTGCGTCCGCACGGGGAGTTCGCAATCATCGGGCCGGGGGGCGGCGTCGATGTGCTGCGCGCCATTGCCAACGGCAGTCCCAATGTAACCGGGATCGAGATCAATCCCATCATCGCGACCACCATCATGCGCCAGCGTTACGCCGACTATTCGCAGCATCTTTACGATCGGCCCGATGTGCATATTCACGTCACGGACGGCCGGTCGTTTCTGCGTGCTACTCCGCAGCAGTTTGACGTGGTTCAAATGACATTGGTCGACACCTGGGCATCGACCGCAGCCGGGGCGTTCGCGCTCAGCGAAAATAATCTGTATACCGTCGAGGCTTTCCGCGAATACTTCAATCACCTCAAGCCCGATGGAATGATCGCTATCACGCGCTGGGAATTTCAACATCCTCGCGAAGCCCTACGCGTGGTCGCGGTAGCCATGGAAGCGCTGCATCGCCTCGGAGTAGCGAATCCCGAATGCAATTTTATTGTGGCTTCGCAAGGATCGCTCGACGAAGATGGCATCCCGGTGGTGGTGCTGGCCAAAAAGACTCCGTTCACGCCGGCAGAAGAAGAGGCGGTGAATACCCATCTCGACAACTACCCGGATCTCGAACCGCTCTACTTGCCTTCGGACCATGGGCAGAATCCGTTTTCCGATCTGATCGCCAGCAACGATCCGTATGCGTTCGCGCGCGGTTACGCCTACAACACCGCGCCGGTCACAGACAATGCGCCGTTCTTTTTCTTCACCCTCAAGCCTGGACAGATTCTCCGCGAAAAAGGTCTGCGCGGCGGCATCGACTGGAAAGTAAACCTGGGAGTGCTGGTGCTATTTCTCGTGCTGGTGATTTCGCTGATCGCGGTGCTCGCATTTCTGGTTCTGCCTCTCGCCTTGCGAAGCCGGAACGGCCGCCAGTCGCCGCTTCCCTTGCTTTATTTCGTCGCCGTCGGTTTGGGCTACATCCTGGTGGAGATCGCGTTCATCCAGCGCTTCGTGTTGTTTCTCGGCCATCCCACCTACGCCCTGACCGTCGTGATTTTCCTGCTGATGCTCTCCAGCGGCGCGGGCAGTCTGTTTTCGCGGCTTTGGCTGCCGCGCACGAACTTGGGCTGGGTGCCCCTGCTACTCGTTATCGTAACGCTTCTCGCTGACCTGTTTTTTCTGCCCAGCCGCCTGGCGGCACTGGTCGGGCTGGACTTCGGATACCGCCTGCTGGTCAGCGGCATTCTTCTCATCCCGTTGGGATTCGTGATGGGGATGCCGTTCCCGACGGGCCTGCGCGCGCTCGCTGCACTTTCCGCTCCGGAATTTCCCGCCGGACAAGGCGCTTCCGATAATACCGTCGAATGGGCATGGGCGATGAACGCGGCGGCCAG
>PLEA01000406.1:0-149 GCA_003136335.1 Acidobacteriaceae bacterium
GCCAGCCCCGCCAGCCCGGTGGACTACGGCATTCATGGCATCGCCACGCTCAAGGTCGGGTCGCTGGGCACGTTTCATGCTCTCGACCTCGCCCACAAATACGGCGCGAAGTATTTGGTTTCGTCCACTTCCGAGTGCTACGGCGATCC
>PLEA01000406.1:159-5044 GCA_003136335.1 Acidobacteriaceae bacterium
CCCAATTTCATGAAGCAGGCGCTGCGCGGCGAACCCCTCACCGTCCACGGCAACGGCAGCCAGACTCGCAGCTTTTGCTACGTCAGCGACGAAATTGACGGCTTCGTGCGTCTTTCGAAGTCGGACGAACATCTGCCGGTGAATCTCGGCAATCCGCACGAATTCACCATCCTCGAATGCGCGCAGATGGTATTGAAAGTAACGGGATCAAAGAGCCAGATTCGCTACGAACCACTGCCGCAAGATGATCCTAAACAGCGCTGTCCCGACATCTCTAAGGCCCGGCAGTTGCTGCAATGGGAGCCGAGGATCGATTTGGAAACCGGCCTGCGCCGGTCGCTGGATTACTTCAAGACCGCCCTTGCCGAAGAATCTGCCGTAAAATAGCCACTCACACCACCGCCGGATGCCTCCAGTATTTCTTCCGAAATACATTTATATAGTCTATATTTGTACGTATATTATCGATTGACGTGTTTGTATGCCTAATGGGCGATGAGCCTGAACGTTAATTCCGCGTCGAGAATAGGGCGCACAATACCTTTTCGGCCCTGCCAGCAATGATCTCTCCAGTGACAAGGCGAACGTCTAGAAACGCAAGATCGCGCATCCTAGAGCCTCCCAGGGCNNAAATTATCGATCACTTCCACGAAGATTCAAGAGCTTACGCGGAGGGATCCGTCGTCGTGGCGACGAAGTCGATAAGCTTCTTCAGGTTGGCCTGTCCTTCCGGAGTATCCAATTCAAATGCTACGCCCATGCCGTAACCGGGATGAGAGGCCAGCACCGTTCCTCTCAGCCGCAATCTCATTTCATAGGTTCGCACCACGATCTCCAGCGGCGACCCCTGTGGAAACGGCAGAGCGACTTCCAGAAAGCATCCGCCCGAACTAAGGTCAGTCAGGCAGCAACGATGGGGAATCGAAAGTCCTGGGCGGTAGACTTCCGCACTCAAGCGACAAGTGTAACGGGTCTTCGCGCGCCGGTTGTCGAGACTCGAGGGGTGCGGTTTGAGATCGTTGTGAGCAACCGTTCTTTGTTGCGTCTCACGCGTGTAGCCGGTTCCATGGGTTAGCTCCGCAACCGCTACTCCCGCCGCTCTTAACGACTCCTCCACCTCCACGGTGACGTCATAGAACGGGTCTCGTGAAGACTCTTTCGGTAGATGGGTGCCGAGAAATTCGTCCAGCAGGCGCCGCGAAGTTTTCGGTACGTCCACAAACTGCACTCCCGCGCGGCCTTTCCAGTCCTGCCACATCACCTGACCCGAAAGACGGATATTCGCCGCCTGCCCGGGGAGTTTGAACTGAAAATACACTTTGTTGACGGGAGGAAGTCTCTTACCAAACTGCACAGCCATGCCGTCTTGCGCGAGATCGATCAGCGCTGCTCTCTCCCGCTGGACATCGGCGTAATCGATAGTAGCCTTCGCATGCACGGTAGCACGGTCTTTCTTGCGCTTTTCCCTGGGCACTGCGGCGCGTGCCGCGCGCAGACTGCTCAGCGCCCGGTCGTACGCTACCGGCTTGTAGAGAATAAAATTTGCGCCCAGTGAAAAGATCTCACGGATGCCCTCCTGCCCTTGCAGGACCGCGACCGCGAGAGTCGCATCATTTTCCCGGGATTGACGCGTTTCCCGTAACAGGGAAATCACTTGCCTGATGGACTTCCCGTCGAGAATCACCAGATCGAACCGTTCCTGTGCCAGCCGTATACCCGCCCGCACGAAGTCCGGACAAGATTCAATCCCAATGCGGAGCTCTTCCAGAGCCCGTTGCAGCAATTGGGCTGACGCCTCATCGACGCACACTAGCAGGGCAGATAAAGTCATACCTACCAACATCCTAGGTTTCGCCGGTTCAACGTCACAAGTTACCACCGTCACACATCCGCCAGTCTCGCGGCGCTTATCGGTGGGTTATCTAAGGACGACCGTGCAATTCGTCCCCAATACAGGTTGGACTATCCCTGCCTCGTCTGGCGCCTTTAATCCGGGCGGCGGCAATGCCCACGGCATCGAATATTACGGCATGGCTCGACGAGTCCATCCATTAACAACCGGGTCAGCGCCGTCGGCTACGCGGCTTGGACCTCGTACCCGCTGTTAGGGGAAGTCACGACGCCGGAGATTCCTTCCGGCGGTCAGGGCGCATGGACGCGGGTTGAGTATGTCAACAATGCCGGAAACTGGGTCGGGGTCATCCGCAAATGGCTGACCTAGAGTTTCACCCGCCAGTACAACATCCCCCCTACGGGACCTGCGGGAACCGCGGAGGCCGATCCTACAATCCAAACGCGATTATCATTCTGCAGCAAATGGCACCTGGAGCAGCTTCGCAGGTGGGCAGTCCCGATGCGTTTTACCCCATTAACTTCTACGACACACGCGAAGGCGAGATGCGGGACGCGGCCAACGGACGCGCGGTGAACGGCATTATGAACGCGGTGGAAATCAATGTCGGCAGTCTGGGGCTGTGGCTGGCAGGAAAAGGTCCGGCGATCCAGGACTGTCGGTGAATGACACCAGCGAGAATGGATACATCCTCTACTTCTCGGATCATCGCGGTAAGCTGACCGATCCGAATGCGTCCAATGGAGGACAAACTCCGGCGGGCGTCATTAGCGGCGAATCGGGCTTGGAGGATGTGATCAACTCGGCCCAGCCCCTGACCTCAACAACCCAGGATGGAGCTCTGGAGGCCACCACGTACTACACCTATTCGCCGGAAGATGTGGATCAGAATGGCAAGCTCGACAACTGGGGCGGCCAAACTCTTTACTACAACGGATCGCTGGTCAGCATGTACTACTCCGAATACAACACGAGCGTCTTCAAATGCTGCAACACCGTCTACAGTCCACCCACTCGTAGTTATGCGTTTGACACTCTGTTCCTGAACCCGGCGAACCTGCCTCCCGGCACGCCCATGTTCCAGGACGTGGTGAACCCGAGCTATCACCAGAACTTCACTCCACAGTAATCACGAATCCTGAGGGGACTCCGTTCAAGGTCGGGGATTTTGACTTCACCCGCCCCAGACACTCGGCGTCAGTGGAATAACATCCTCCCATGCCCTGTGGCCGCAAAAGCTTTTTTTCTTTTGTGCATTGGTTACAATCGAAGGCGCCGTTGGATTTCAATCCACCATGCAACCTCGTCGCAACTTTCTTTGGTTCCTCTTCGTCCCGTCCGCCCTCGCCGGCATCGGATTGTTTTTCGTCCCAGCGTTCATCATCCGCCCTTTCCACCACCAGACTCCATCGTCGCTGGCTCTGGCGATGGCCCTCCGCCAGCGCGCTCCCTGGGGAACTCTCGCCGCCGCCCTAATCTGTCTCTTATTCGTGCTCATCCTCTGGGGCGCTGCCACGAAATCGCGCAAGATCGTTCTCGCCTCCGTCATGGTCGTGGTCGCGTTCGCCGCAGTCATGTCCCGCCTCAACTACTTCGAGTGGATGTTCCATCCCGTGGACACTCCGCAGTTCGAATCCGCATCCGCCAGCAAACTCGACAAAGGAGAAATGATTCTTGCGGTCCACTACGGCTCCGACGCCCGCGCTTATCCCGTCCGTGAAATGGCTTACCACCATGTATTGAACGACATCGTGGCAGGTGTCCCGGTGGCAGTCACTTATTGAACGCTCTGTCACACCGGTCTGGTGTGGACGCGAACTGTAAACGGAAGAGTTCTGCATTTTTATCTGGCCGGTATCAACAACCAGAACTTCCTGATGCGTGATCGAGAAACCGGGACGTGGTGGCAGCAGATCACCGGCAAAGCCATCTATGGCCCGCTGCAGGGCGCGTCGCTCGAACTGGTGATGAGTGACGAGTTGACCTTCGGCGAGTGGAAGTCGGAAGTGTCCGACGGCAAGGTGCTGGCTCCGGTACCGAGATATCTGAAGGAGTATGACAGCGATTGGGAACCGAAGGTAGCCAAGCTTCCCGTTGTGCTCAGTTTTCCGGGAACCGAGCTCAAGTCTCGCGATGTGGTTGTGGGACTGGAAATCGACGGCGCCGGCCGAGCCTATCCTTGGGAGGCGCTCGTCAAACAATCGCCAGTCGTCGATCACGTCCGCGGCACGCCGCTGTTAGTAGCGGTCGGCCCCGATGGCAAATCCTTCCGCGTTTTCATCAGCCGCATCGACGGCAAAGAGGCCGAGTTTTTTCTAAAAGGCGAGACCGAAGTCGAGACGGCAGTAACGAAGCCCGATACGAACGTTGAAGCGAAAGCCGCGCCCCGTGCCTCAGTTGAAGTTAAAGCCGATGCTTCGCCCGCAACCAAAGAAGCGCCCCCAGCCAATCCCAAGGCCTGGATCTTGCTTGACGCCGCGACCGCCAGCGAGTGGAACTTCCAAGGTTGCGCCGTCTCCGGACCTTCGCAAGGCAAGTGCCTCGATCGTGTCCCCGCTCTCAAAGACTACTGGTTCGACTGGCGCAACTATCACCCCGACACGACCATCTACCAACACTAGTAGTAACTGCGGCATGGTAGCGTCCGCGGTGTAGCGCCGGCATCTTGCCGGCTGTCTCGGGGGCGTCTCGCCCTCGGCGCGGCGGGCGAGGACGCCCGCCGGACAGCCGCCGGGACGGCGGCGCTACTCTTTCGGAGCTCAAATACTTACGCGTGTTCCTTCTCCGAGCAGCACGCAGCATCCGATTTCGCGGGCGGCACGTAGGGCCGCTTGGCATCGACTATCTGGCCATCTTCGTACTTGTCGTGGTGCCGAACCCACGCCATCGTAAAGGCCAACCCTTGTTCGTCGCGCCCCTTCGGCGTCAGATCGAGCCAGTTGTACGCGCTCAGCATGGGATCAAGTCCCCGCGCATAGCCGGAATACGTGTGGAAGATTTCCCCGGCCTCGTTCTTGTAGAACACGCTCGCGC
>PLEA01000309.1:0-10476 GCA_003136335.1 Acidobacteriaceae bacterium
CTTCCTGCAGCCGCATGCGCGAAGCCGCCACCAGATTGGGCGTGGGATCGGCCGCACGATCCTGAGCGAGCAGCGCGTGAAACTCCTGCTCCGCCTTCAGTTCGGCCGCGCAATCGGCGCAGCGGACCACATGCTGCTCCAGTTCGTGGCGCGCGTCATCCGCCAACTCGCCATAAACCTGAAGCACGATATTTTCTCGAACCCATTCACATTTCATCTTGCACCTTCATCAGCTCATGTGGGGACAGCCGCCCTCGGCTGTCCGCCGGGCAAAGCCCGGCAGCTCCACTCCGTGTGGAGACGGGCGACTCACCCGTCCGCCGAGCGCAGCTCGGCCTCTCCCTCATCTCATATCCGCCAGCGCCCCGCGCAGCTTCTGCGTGGCGCGAAAGAGCGTATTCTTGGCGGTCTCTTCCGTAGTCCGCAAAATCTCGCCCACGGTGCGCAGCTTCAATCCGTGGTAATGCTTCAGCTCAAACACCATGCGCTCGCGGGGCGTCAGCTTCTCCAGCGCTCCGGCGATGCGCGCCCCCAGTTGCCGCCGCAGCAAATCGCGCTCCGGATTCGCTCCCGCCCGGACGTCGGGCACCTGGGCGAGCAAATCGTACTCGCCCCCCGAGGCGTCCTTCGCGACCGGCGCGTCCTCTTTGCGCACGTTCCGCTTGCGCAAATGATCGAGGCACAAGTTGGTCACGATCCGGTAAATCCAGGTGTAGAAGGAACACTCGAACCGGAAACTTCCGATATTCTTGTAGGCCTTCAGGAAGGCGTCCTGGTAGACATCCTGAGCATCCTGTTCAGTTCCGGTGAGATGAAGAGCCAGCCGCAAAACCGCCTGATCGTAGTGACGAACGAGTTCCTCGAAGGCGCCGCGGTTTCCGCGCTGAGCCTCCCGGATCAACATCGTGTCATCTATGCGGCGTTCTTGCCCAGCCATGCGGCCCCGCGCGGGGTCCCGGTTCCTATCGACGTCCCTGTCGACTCTGTCTACTCTCTCACTCTTTTCCTTCGAGTGGGCCCGTCCGCCAATCGCAATTGGTATTGCCCAAACACCGGCCGGCATTTCGTTTCGTGTCCTCTACCAGCCCGGTATTCATGCCATATCCGGGCTTGCACAGGAATAGACGAGTCGTCAGCGGAACCGTGAGCAGAAATTATAGGCTGGAAGCAGATTTTTAGGGGCCTAGGTGGTTCTGGGGCAAAGATTTAGGGGGAAACAGAACAACGGTCGACCGTGCGAGGTGAAGGTTTGGCACAGGAAGTGCCCTAGTTCTTATGCAGGCCTTGTCGTAGAGACGTTGCTTGCAACGTCTCTACGAGCTGACTGGCGACCTACTCGACAACCGCTTCCTTCTCAATCACCACTTTCAAATGCGCCGTCACGTCCTTATGCAGCTTCACCGGGACCGTGAACTCGCCCACGGTCTTCAGCGGCTCGTGGAGCTGGATCTTGCGGCGATCCAGGTTGAAGCCTTTTTTGGTCAGCGCGTCGCCAATGTCGCCCGACGTGACTGAACCAAAGAGCTGATCGTTCTCGCCCGAGCGCCGCTGGAACGAGACCGAGACGCCCTCAAACTGCTTGGCCAGTTCCTCGGCCTGCGTCTTCTCCTTGGCGGAGCGCCGCACCGAAGCGGCCTTCATCTGCGCAATGACGGCCTTGTTGCCTTCGTTGGCCTGAATGGCGAGCTTCTGCGGCAACAGATAATTCCGTCCGTATCCTTCGGCGACCTTCACCACATCGCCGCGCGACCCCAGCTTCGCTACATCTTCTTTCAGAATGACTTCCATGGGAATGACTCCGATTCTGTGTAGTTCGATCTCTTAATTTCGATCTCTTATCTTCAATTTAGTAATTTCAATCCCTCAAATGTTGTCATCCCGAGCAACGCGAGGGACCTAGGTTTCTTCTCGCCGCGAGCAAAAACCCAGGTTCCTCGCTGTGCTCGGAATGACAAGCATGGCTTAGATCCGTGAAGATCCGTGCAAATCCGTGGCAAATCGCCTACGACGCCCGCCCAGCAAACGGCAGCAACGCGATGTTACGGGCCTTCTTGATGGCCGCCGACAGCCGGTGCTGGTGCGGCGCGCACACGCCCGTCAACCGCCGCGGCACGATCTTGCCGCTCTCGGCCACGAACTGCCCCAGCATGCGGTAGTCCTTGTAATTGATGTCTTCAATTTTCTCGACGCAGAACTTGCATACCTTCTTGCGCCGGAAAAACTTGCGTCCGCCACCGCCTTCGCGCGGAGGACCGCCGGGCCCGCGCCCGCCGCCGCCAAAACGCGGACGATCTCCACTCGGACGATCTCCCCCCGATCGGGGGCCATCGCTCGAACGCGGCCTCTCACTCGGTGCCGATTGCTCTGGTGTCTTCGTTTCTTCAGCCATAGTTCTCCTCTAATTTCTTCTGTCTGCCAGATGACTGTCCTACCATCGGCAGGCATTTCTTCGCGGCCTTTGCGGCGTCTTCGTGTCCTCAGCGGTTAAAAGCCTTTGACCGCACAGTTCGCCAAGGTCGAGCGAATCGCGCAAAGCAACCCTTTGCAAATGAAATTGCGCTAAGCCGTCGCCGGAGCTTCCGCTGCCGGAATAGCAGGCTCCGCCGCCGCCGCAGGCGCTGCCGGCTGCGCACTAACTTTCTTCTTCGAGTCGCGCAGCTGTTTGATTTTGTCCAGCCGCTTCTGCTCCTCATCAATCCGCACGGTGAGGAACTTGATGACCGGCTCGGTCACGCGCAGGCGACGCTCCAATTCGTGAATCACCGCGCCTCCGCCTTCCACGACCATCAGCACGTAGATGCCTTCGTGGAACCGCCGCACGGTGTAGGCCAAGCGGCGCTTGCCCATCTTGTCCACGCGCTGCACGCTTCCGCCCGCAGTGGGCACCACCGACTGCAAAGTGGAAATCAATTTGTCCAGATCCTCGTCCGTCATATCCGGCCGAACAATGAACATCAGCTCATAAATACGATTCATTTCTCTTCTCCAAATCCTTGGCCACTGATCCTCACGGATCTCACGGATAGACCAAAATTCTTAAGAATCTGATCCGTGAAAATCCGTGCCAATCCGTGACTAATCCTCTTGCCCCGGCTCCTTGCGGTTGAAGCGGTTCATCGCCGCCGCCGGACCTTCTTTCAGAATCACTCTCACCGCTTCTTCCGCGGTGTCCAAGATTCCATCCGCCACTTGCAACTCTGCTTTGCGTAGCGGCGCCAGCAGATAACTCTGGCCGTCGCTCACCGTGCGATCCGGCGCTACGCCGATCCGGATACGCAGAAAATCCTGCGTGCCCAACGCCCCGATGATCGACTCGATGCCGTTGTGCCCCGCCGAACTGCGCCGCGCATGAATGCGCAGCGTGCCCAGCGGAAAATCCAGTTCGTCCTGAATCACAATCAGATCCGACTCTGGCTTCGCCTCGTACTCTTCCACCAACTCCCGCACCGCAACGCCACTCAAATTCATGAACGTCTCCGGCTTGGCCAGCAGCACCGGCTGCTCGGCAATCACCGCCCGCGCCGTCAGCGCCCGGCATTGCCGGTTTCTCACATCCACTCCCAGGCTTCCGGCGATTCGATCAATCGCCAAAAAGCCCAGGTTATGCGGCGTGAACTGATACTCGATACCAGGATTGCCGAGACCGACGATCAGTTTCACGCCACCATCCCAATCCACGTAGGGACAGCCGCCTTAGCCTGTCCTGAGCGAAGCCGAAGGGGCTGTCCGGTCAGAGCGTAGCTCGGCCACAAGCCGAAGTCCCCCCACGAAGCTATTTCTTCTCCTTCTTCTCAGCCTTCTCTGCCTTTTCAGGCTTGGCCGCGGGAGCCTCGGCACCCTCTTCATCGGTTTCCTGCTTGCCCTTCTTGATAACTTCGGGCTCGGCCGGAGCTGCCGCTTCCGCCGCTGCCGCGTCAGGAGTCGCCACCACTTCTTCCTTCACCGAGGTAACGTGCGCCACNNTTGCCAAACGTGAGCTGGCTGACGTCGGCATCGATGTGGCTGGGAATATCCCCCGGCAAGCACTCGATCTCGACCTCGCGCAGCATCTGTTCCATGATGCCGCCCTCCTGCTTCACCCCCGCGGACTCGCCTACTAAAATGATGGGCACGCTGACCTTGAGTACTTTATCGAGAGCAATGCGCTTCAGGTCAATGTGCAGCAGCTTGCCTTTGATAGGCTCGTACTGCCAGTCGACGATCATGGCCTTGCTGCGCTCGCCGCCGTGCAGGGCAAGGTCAAAAATCGTGTTGTGGCCGGTCTCCGAGTTCAGAATGCGCAGCACGTGCCGCGGATCCACGCTGATCGAGAGCGAATCCTTGCCCGCTCCATAAACAACGCCCGGAATTTTTCCGCCACGGCGCACGGCGCGGGCGTCGTTCTTGGTCCCCGCTTCCCGCGGTTGCGCTTCGAGTGTGTTTTGTTCCAATGCAGTCGCCATAGATTTCAATTCCTGTCTTAGAAGATCGTCATCCCGAGGCGACTGGTTTTCGTCGCCGAGGGATCCAGGCGAGCCGTGCGACGCAACCATCGCGGGTTTGGCTCGCTTCCTTAAATGAATAATTTGCTGACCGAAGTCTCTTCGTGATTGGCCTGAATCGCCCGGCCAATCAACCCCGCAATCGAGAGGACGCTGATCTTTCCTCCCTTTTGCGTTCGCGCCGCATCCGCCTCGGCAGTCAGCGGGATGGTGTTCGTCACCACGACTTCCTTGATAACCGAGTTGGTGATGTTCTCGACCGCCGGCCCTGAAAGCACCGCGTGCGACGCACAGGCGTAAACCGAGGTCGCCCCGTTCTCCATCAATGCGTCCGCGGTCTTCACCAGCGTTCCGGCCGTGTCGATCAGATCGTCGATGATCAAGCACGTACGGCCGTCGACATCGCCGATCACGTGCATCACTTCGGCAACATTAATCTCGACGCGACGTTTGTCGACGATGGCCAGGGCTGCATCGACTTTCTTCGCGAAAAACCGCGCCCGCTCTACGCCACCCGCATCGGGCGAAACCACCGTCAAATTCGGCAGCGCCAACTTCCGGAAGTGATCCACCAACACCGGCGAAGCGAACAGATGATCCACCGGAATATTAAAAAATCCCTGTAACTGCGGCGTATGCAAATCCACAATCAGCGCCCGGTGCGCGCCCGCGGTGGTCAGCAGATCAGCCACCAGCTTCGAAGAAATCGGGCTGCGCGGCTTGTCCTTGCGGTCCTGCCGGGCGTAGCCGAAGTACGGAACCACCGCCGTGATGCGCCGCGCCGAAGCCCGCTTCAGCGCATCGATCATCAACAGCAACTCCATCAGGTGTTCGTCCACCGGACGGCACGTCGGCTGCATCACGAACACATCCGCGCCGCGCACGTTCTCCTGGATCTGTACGTAACACTCGCCATCGCGGAAGCGAATCACTTGCGCCTGCCCGCGCTGCATGCCGAGAAAGTTGCAGACTTCGTCGGCCAAAGGCTCGTTCGCCGTGCCGCTGAAGATCTTGAACTTCTCGTCCGTTCGCGGACGCGGCCTCCGCTCGAGCTTTTCGTCAGTCAAAGGCGGATTCTTCTTTTCAACAGTCTTATCGGTCGGCGTCACCAAAGTAGCCATGGTTTTTAGCTCTTAGCTCTTGGCCTTTGGCTTACAGCCCGCGCTCCCAGTGCTCGTTTTAGCTAAGAGCCAGAGCCAACCGCCAAAAGCGTTTTTCTGGCTGGGCCGCTAGGATTCGAACCTAGACAAAGTGCTCCAAAGGCACTTGACCTACCATTAGTCGACGGCCCAGTGTAAGCAATTGTTGATTGCCCAATTGCTGATTGAACCTCCAAAGCGGGGCGCACTTAGATTTTCAATCAACAATCAAAAATCGACAATCAAAAATTTTCGTCGCCCCACCCACGTAGCGACAGCCGCCTCGGCTGTCCAAGCTCGGGCGAAGCCCGGCGCTATGGACTACACTCTTGAACCAGGCACAATCCGCTTCCAGTATGCCCGCCGCGGAAGCGTCGCCGTCGCTTGGGCCGCCCAGCCTTGCTTCCGGAGCTTCGCCGTCGCTTGCACGGCCGCCTCTCGCGAGGCAAACAGCCCGTACAGCGCAGAACCGGAGCCCGACAACGACGCATATTTCGCGCCCGCGCGCAAAAGCGCACGCTTCCCATCACTCAGCTCGGGATATTCAGGAAAGACGACCTGTTCGAAGTCGTTTTCAATCCCGGCCCGGACAAGCTCGAGAAGCGGGTTCTCGGCCCGGCCCCTTCCAAAAGGAGCACCGGAGTAAGGTTCACTCAGCCACGCCGACAACACCCGGCCAAGCTCATTCATTCTATCGGACGGGTCTAATACCGTCAATTTATGCGCTTTGATCGTCGGCGCCTGTTTGAGAACGGTTGGGGTTGGGTTTGCCTGTTTCGGGCCGGATCTTTGATCCGGCCAAGCCGAGCGACGCTCGGCTGCTTCCCGCCTCGAAGATGGGAGACTGTGCTCCGGCAGCACGCGGGCGGGGGCGCCCGCCCCGCACAATCGATCCCACGCCGCAAATGCCTTCGGAGTCGACACCCCCACCTCTGGCGTCACCACAACACAAGCCATCGCCGGCAAGTCCGGCAGCGGATACACCTGCTCCCCACGTCCCACACCGAGTACGGTTCCACCAACCAGGAATAACGGCAAGTCCGACCCAACCTCCGCAGCAATCCGCAGCTTCTCCGCCGCAGGCAAAACTTTCTTCAGCGCCCGCTCCAGTCCAAGCAACGTGGCCACAGCATTGGCCGAAGCCCCCCCCAGCCCAGCCTGCACCGGCAGCCGCTTCTCGATCTCGACGACCACGCGTGCGTTCGTGCGCAGCGCCTGCATGGCCTTATCCACAATGCGAAAGCATGTATTCGACTCATCCGTCGGCACACGCGGGTCCGCGCAACGAATCTTGATTCCATTGCCGCGCCCTGCGCTCACGCGAATTACATCATGCAGTCCGATCGTCTGATAGACCGTCAGCAATTCGTGGAAACGGTCGTTCCGTGTCGCGCCAATGCGCAGCCCGAGATTGATTTTCGCGAACGATCGCACGGTCACCGTCATGGAGGGATGATTGTAAATTCTCGATTACAAATTTACGATGCCGGTCTACCGCATCGCTGAGATGTCCCTACCCGTTCCACCACCTTGGTAATCTCGACTGCAGTAGAAAGTAAGAGCATTCTAATTGTGATTTCAATCACAAGACCGTTCACCCTCGGGTGGTCTTCCCGTTTGAAACCGAAGCAAGACCTGCAAACTGTAGTGCTGCCCCGAATTGATTCGGATCCCTGTGCAGCACTTCCTGCAGGTTCGGAGGTAGCCGGTGGGAGCAAATGGTACGGCTAAATCTCATGCTCGGGCGAAAAAAAGACCGGCCGCGTGGCCGGCAGCCACGAGCTTCAAGGGGACGAGTATGCGCCGGGTTGTTTCACCGTACTGCTTATTGACATTCTGCTTTGCCGTCACGGCCGCGGCCTTTTCACAAAGCGACTACAGAGTCGTCACCGTCAGCGACGGTGGAACGATTGCCGGCACCGTAAAGTGGTCGGGCACAGTTCCGCACGCCCTCGCTTTTCCCGTCACTAAAGATCCACAGATTTGCGATCCTGACTCCAAGAAGAGCGTCGAACTGGAGCGGCTGATCGTCGGGCCGCAGGGCGGCATCGCGAACACCGTCGTTTACCTGAAGAATATCTCTAGTGGAAAAGCCATGGACTTGCCGGAACAGCGGCGGCATCTTGACCAGAGACATTGCCATTACATTCCGCACATTCTTCTGGTTCCGGAGAACGACAGCCTCACGATGGTAAGCTCCGACGCGACCTTGCACACCATTCACATGGATGGCGCGGCCACGTTCAACCTGCCCTTTCCTTTCGTCGACCGCCCCACTTCGCGCACCATGTCCACGCCGGGACTCGTTCACCTGCGATGCAATGGCGGCCATGTCTGGATGAATGCCGAAATGATGGTGGTCCCGCATCCTTACTATGCCGTCACTGATGAGAGTGGACGCTTCGAGTTTACCGATGTGCCGCCGGGAACGTATCAGATCGTCGCCTGGCATGAAGGCTGGGGTCTGGCAGGCAAAGAACAGGCTTACGATGTGCTGACCGAACACAGCGTACAACGTCCCATCTTCACCGAACCCAAGACCTGGGAGAAATCGGTGACCGTGAGCGGGAATCAAGTCAGCACGATCAATTTTGTGCTCTCCAACAGTAAGTAAGTCTTATCCACGGCGTTTGTAGAGGACGGCGAATTCAAATCCCGTGTTGGGTGGAAACAACTCCGCTACTTTCCGCAGGCGCTCGGCCAGCGCGGAAGGCGCGAGCAGCGGATAGTCGCGCTCGCGCAGATCGTAGTAGTCGACGTCGAGATATAGCGACAGCAAGTAGATTGAGATCGTGTCGGAGAACGTTGCGTCGAGATATTCGTTCTTGAAGCGCTCGCGATCAGGACCGTCCACAGTCGCAACCTTGCGTGCTTCCCACGCATCGAGAGAAGTTTCGCCACGAATTCCCGCTTCCACCTGCGCCCACGCCAGTTCGCTGAACTCGCGCGAGACTCCGGCGCGCTCGACCAGGGCGTGGCCGACGTTAATATAAAACTCGAAGGCTACGGAAAACTTGTCGTCCATCAATCGGGTCGAGATGAACACACATTGCGAGTCGCCCAGGTTCAGATTGCGATGGCACACGGCATTGTCGCTGAGCGCCACGTCGTAACGGTCGGCGATGACAGTCTCCTCGCCCTGGCTCACGGTCAACGGGACAAAGTAGTACGCTTTGCGGTCGAGCGCGGCTGCGACTTTCGTGGGGACGGCGGCGACCATGCGCTCCAGGTCAAACGAGTTAACCGCGACCTCGCCGGCGACGGCATAGCAGATGCCGTTCTGCGCCTGGGAAACGGGCGTGAGCCGGACGACTTCGGCGGGACTGCGGGTGATGGCTGGGGCGGCCTGCGACATGCTGCCCTATTCTACACACAGGGGACGCCACCTTCCGGCAAGGAGCGGGCCACCGCGACTGAAGCATATCCGCATATCCGGGTATATGTTTTTTTTGGATACTTTTCAGCTAAAATCTTTGTCTGGTTATAGTTACGATCGAGGGGTCTGGCGGCTTGGCGGCAAGATATTGAAAGGAAGGTAGTTTCACGTAAAATATTGATAAGTAAGGAGTTGATAAGTGCGCGAGGAGACTGGGAACGACCTGAGACTCGATATTCCTGACGGCTAATCACGACTCCTTCTATTATAAGAAGTTGAGAGGGAAGACAGCCGGAGCGAGAGGTTGTTTCGTGGCTTTGGCAGCTGCGAGTTAGAGAGCGGCGTTTTTTTGGCTTGACAGGCTTGGGCTGTGGAAATCTTTCATGGGCTGCGAATCGCGGGCAGCTAAAACGGTTCTTCGATGTCGCCGCCTCCAGAGGCATCTGCTCCTCCGGTGCTTTCCTTTCGTCCCTCCGAGTGTGCGTGAGAACCTGTGCCGTCCCTGCGGGACTCGTATATTTATTCCACTCTGACCGGCACTTCCGTGCCGGGCTTTCCCATGCCGCCGCTGCGCGGCTGGATTTTGGCGGCTTTTGTTCCACCGCTCTCCCAGAAATTTAGTTCTCCCGCACACACTCCGGAGCTGGCAGGCGTCCCCTCACGTTCACCCACGGCTTGCGTCGTGGGCTGCATTCTTTTCGCCGCTTCGCGGCTGCAGTTTGGCTATCAGGTTCAGTACTTTCGAATTGAGTTTGAAACAGTAGAATGTATGCCTGAGCTTATGGTGTCTGCACGTTCATCCCGGTCACCGCGTTGGTATGGCATCGTGGTGCGCGTTTCTCTGGTGACGTTTATCGGGACGCTGCTGTGCTTTGCGGTCGGCTTGCTGGTGGCGATCCTGGGTACCGTGATTGTTTCCGCTCTGCGGGGCGTGCATCCGGACATGCGGATCGCCTACCGTCTCATCGCGCTGCCCATGGCGCTGGTCGCGGGGGGGATCATTTTTGTACTCGCGCTGGTCATGGAAATCCGGCATTACCGGCAGAGCAAAACCTTGTCGGCGATCGAGAGGCTGGGTTAGACGATGCCACCCCGCATTGCTATTCCCATGCCGCACTCTTTTGACGCTGAGTATGCGGAGCGGGCGATTCCGCAGTACGAGCGCGCGGTCGAGCTGGCCGGAGGGGAGGCGGTTCGCGTCGGGCTCGATCAGAGCCCGGACGAAATCAGGAAAGTGATGGAGCGCTGCGACGGGGTGCTGTTGCCCGGCAGTAAGGCTGATGTTGATCCTGCAAAGTTCAAGGCCGCGCGGTCGGCGCATACGGCAGTTGCTGATCCGCGACGGGACGCGGTGGATGAGCTTCTGCTGCAGGACGCCTACCGGCTGCGCAAGCCGGTGCTGGGCATCTGCTACGGCTTGCAGTTCATGGTGTACAAACTGGGCGGCAAGGTGCGCGCCGCCGACAAGCGCGAGTACGGC
>PLEA01000309.1:10504-10641 GCA_003136335.1 Acidobacteriaceae bacterium
AACTCTTCTCATCATCAATCCGCTGACGCCATCGGAGAGGGGCTGCGTATCGTGGCGCGATGTTCTGAGGATGGCATTGTTGAGGCTCTGGAGGGGACTGCAAAGGATCATTTTGTGCTCGCGGTGCAGTGGCATCC
>PLEA01000125.1 GCA_003136335.1 Acidobacteriaceae bacterium
ATTCAAGCGCGCTTGCGCCTGCTTCGGGCTGGGCCGATACCTGTACGACCTGGACAAGGTCTGGGAGGATTTGGACCAATACAACCGTCCTGTCCGCAATCCCAACTTGCCGGATTGGGCGCTTCCCGCCCAGGCGAGACGGCAGACGCAGCCGCAATCCCGTCCGCATTCGCCGGGTCCAACGCAACCGCGGCAAGGACGTGTTCAGCAGGAGATGTTGGCCAAGGTTAAACAGTTGTGCGAAACGGTCGGCTTCGGCCTCTCCAAGTTTACGCTGCAGAAGTACGGCGGAGTGACAGATGCGTCCAAGATCGGATTCGCGAAGCTTACGACGGTGTTCGAAAAGCTGGCCGACCTGGCAAACGGAATCGAGCGGCTTCGAACCTCATCAGCGAAATTGCCCGACGGGCGGTATGCAGCCATTTGCCGGGAGCTGAACTTCGCCAGTGACTCATTGGACGATATCCCCGACCGCGACGGACTGTGCGCGCTACTGAAGCGCGTGGAGGCCGAGGTCGGCACGGCAACGACCGGTGCCACCCAGCAACAGGTGCACGGCTCAATCGAGGAACTGCGCGGGAAGTTGCTTCAAGCGGCCAGGAAGGTTGCCGACAGTGGACGCACCGGCTGGCCCGCAAAGTTCGGCGACGTGATCGCACAGGCCACCGACGGCAAGGTGACGCTAGAACGGCTAAGGAGCCTGACTGATGCAGACGCTCCTGTTCTCGAAGGGGCGCTCAGCAAATTGGCCACCTAGCTGAATGACCCATCACAAAAATCTGGGGTCAGGCCCGGAGCGTTCCGAGCAGCGCGGCCTGACCGAACTCCATCCTTAATATATGCGCTGCATGCCCTGGGTACGCATCCTGTTCCCACCTCTTTGATGGCTCCCGTCCCGGAAAGCCGTTAACCCTCTGCAAAAGGACAGCCACACACCCGAGGCGCAGGTTCGCGGGCGGCGTGTGTCTGCCCACAACCAACCTACTTCAAAAAGGAGAACTCAGATGTTTGCAAATCAGAACGTGAGCGCGAGCGAGGTACTCAGCACGCGAGACATGAATGTGCGCCCCGGACGGGACGTGACCGAGATTGTCGGTACCTTCCTGACGGTGGCCGAGGCGGTGGTTGCCCACTGGGTCGAGTATTCGAAAGGGCTGCTGCTGTTCGTGATGGTCCCAGGCGACGACCGGTCCGGGGAGTTCTATATATATGACCGGCGCAAAGGCAGCTTTTGGCTGCTGAATCTGGCCGACAGCGTGTTCGGCGGGTACGCCCTTGTGGACATGCGTCAGAAAATCAAAGACTTCCGGCTGTTGGACTTCGCGGAAGATCCTTCCCTCCTCCGGGCGGCGAAAGTGTAGCAGCAACTCGCTTTGCGATTGCGGGAAACGGGTGTAAAGAATACCTATGCCGGAAGTCTTGCTGGCAACGCCCGAGATGGCGACCGAGTACTCGCGGTGGTTCGTGAACCGGCTCGCGTACACGCGGCAGTCGGTTCGGCCGCACCCCGAGTCGGGACGGCACTACTACTACCGGCCACGCGCCGAGGGCGGCGGTGAGCTGAGACTGGAATTGGAAGATGTCCGGCGTCACTTGGCGGGCGAGATCACGCTCGGGATCTACGCGATCAATCCAGAAACGCAACGAGTGAAGTGGATGGGGATCGACGCAGACTACAAGCGATCGCTCGACGACTTGCTGAAATTGCAATACGAACTCCAGCAGGACGGCATCCAAGCAGCGCTGGAACAGAGTCGGCGGGGCGGACATCTTTGGATTCTGTTTGAGACGCCTGTGCTTGCCAAGCACGCGCGCGTGTACATCCGGCACTTGGCCGGCAAACTTTCGGTTCAGGTAAAGGCGTCCGGCCCCTCGGACGGGATTGAACTGTTTCCGAAGCAGGATCGGATCGAACCTACGCAATTTGGTAATGCGATCCGCGGACCGCTCGGTGTTCACCGGGCAGTCAACCGGCGCTACTGGTTTTACGGCGCACAGCACGACCTCGAAGCGCAAATGAAGTACCTGCGTAAACTACGGCGCGTCACGGAGAGGCGACTCTTGGAACTGGTCGCCGGCCTTGCGCTCGAAGACGAGAATCCCCGGCCTCAACCGCTGACGGGCACGCGCTCCGCGCGATCGCACTTTCAGATTCTCGACCGCGTGAATCGGGAAGGGCTGCGGCGCGTTGGGCGGAACTGGGTCACGCAATGCCCCAGTTGCGCGGTGGCTGGTCGTGATCACGGTAAGGACAACTTGGCCATCTCGGTTGAGGAGCCCTCGAAGTACTTGTGCTGGGCTGGCTGCACAAACATACAGATCCGGGCGGCGCTTGGTGCGCCAGCTCCGGCGAACGCGCGTTAGGAGGAGGAGATGGCGAGCGAGTCTCGACTGGTGCTGCCGAAGCCGATGATGGCGAAACTAAAATCCTTGGGAATCTATAGCCAGACATGGGTCACCGCCGAACGGCAGGACCGCGCGAAGCGGTGGGTTCTGCGGGGCGTCGAAAGCGGCGGGAGCGCAAAGGAATTCGGGCGCTACATCTCCTTCTTCGCGGCGGATGGGTCGCGGATGGAATGGCTGCAGAAGGCGGATCGCATCGGCGCCAACGGCGTCCACGCGGTGGCGATTGGTGACGCTCTGATTGGCGTCGAGATGGCGCGCGTGGATGAAACCTACCAACTGGTGATCTCAAGGCACCAACTGGGAAAGCCAAAGGCAGAGGGAAAACGGCCACCGGTCGAGTCGTCCGTGACCTTTCGAGGAGTGGATGGCCAATTGTCCGAGAAGCTGCGGAAGCAGGGGTTGGCTCCAGCCTTCCTGACCAAGAGCGGCGAAGTGAAGGCCGTCCCCAGCGATTTCCTGGAGGCGGTGAAGATTGTCACAGCCGGAGTTTCGTGCGTGAACTGCAGGCACGTTCATGGCTTGGTTGGCGGCGCGGGCTCTGCCGAGAAGGATCCTGCGGGGACAGTGATAGCGATCGCGTCTTGAGGAATTGTGGGAGTTCCGCCATTCAAAGGAGCCAGAAGATGAAGGANNGGCCGCGTTGTTTTCGGGCCGAACGAACGAGCTTGGGGTTCTGACAGGCGCGCTTACCGGCACAGTGCTGCTTTGGCCGCTCTACCGGAAGTTCGTCCCAGCGCCGAAGCGCCGCCGGATAGTCGTCGTTGACGAGGACGTCGAAATCGCAGAAGCGACTGCTCCGGAATTGGCCGCGAAATAGTGTCGCGAAAGGAGACCTGCGATGAAGGTGGGCACGAAAAGTGTGATTGGTGGAGCGCATTGCTTTCTCTTGCACCCGTTCTTTGTCGCATGGGGATGGAAGCTCCTGTTCGGCTTCCCCTGGGACCCGCGCCTGTGGTTCTCTTTCGCTCTGCACGACATCGGTTATGTCGGACGCGGCGACATGGACGGTTCGGAGGGCGAGGAGCATGTCGTGCTCGGAGCGCGGATCATGGGCTCCCTGTTCGGACCGGCGTGGGAAGACGAGTGCCTGCGGCATTCCCGATATTGGAGCCGCCGCATGGGCTTGCCCATTAGCCGGCTTTGCCTTGCGGACAAGTTGGCGTTTGCGCTCACGCCCGCATGGCTGTATCTGCCCATGACTGAATGGACCGGGGAGTTGCGTGAATACATGATGCGGTCGCGGCAGCGCCAAGCGGGCGACAACTCCTTCACGAGCCAAGAGGAAATGCTTGTCCGGTCTGAAGTGCCCGAAGAGTGGCTCCGAGGGCTTCAGAGCTATACGTTGCGGTGGGTGGAGCGGCATCGGGATCAGTGGACAGCCGGAGGCGTGACGGCGGGAGGCGAGCATGTACCCTCAAATGAAACTCAGGCAGTACGACTGCGCTAATTGCGGCGTTCCATGTAAGAGCACTTCTCCCAACGCGGAGCGATGCAGGAAGTGCGCGAAGCTGCGGCAGAACCAGCAGAGCCGTGAGTATCAGCAAACGACGCTGGCACGCAAGCGGGAAGCGCGC
>PLEA01000326.1 GCA_003136335.1 Acidobacteriaceae bacterium
CGGATAGCGCCCGCCCGGCACATAGCAGCCCACGGATTCCACAGGACGCACCAATTGCCCGACAGAAATTCCGCCGCGGGTCCGCATCCAGCTCTGGGGCTTTTGCCACTCACAGAAACGGCGGATGTTCTGCGCAGCCTGACGAAGAGACTTGCGCAGCGCCGGAGAAATCATTCGCCGCGCCGCCGCCATTTCCTCGTCAGGCACTCGCAGAGATTGTTTCGCGCGCAGCCCATCCCACCGCTCTGCATATTTTCGAAGCGATCGCTCCCCGCCGCGGCGGATACCATCAATGATGCGCCGCACTCGCGGCTCCAACCCGCTGAGCCGCGCTCCTCGCGCGGCGAGCCGTTCAACCATGGCATCGGCCTCGCGCCCGGAAGCGATCCGCATCACAGCACCACCTTATTCAGCGGATACTCGACGATGCCTTGAGCTTTCGCCTGTTTGAGCCGAGGTATGACGTCCCACGCGGCGCCTTCGTCGATCACCGTGTTCACCGCGAGCCAATCCTCGTCGCTCAGATGAGAAATCGTCGGCTTCTGCAGCGCGGGCAAAACGGCGAGCACCGCCGCCAGGTTTTCCTTGCGCACATTCAGCATTAATCCCACGCGGTCCTGCGCTTCCATTGCCCCTTGCAGCATCAGAGCAAGATTGTCGATCTTTCGTCGTTTCTCGCGATCGGCATATGAGCCCTTGTTGGCGATCAACTGCGTGTTCGATTCCAGCACCGTCTCCAGAATACGAAGCCGATTAGCTTTGAGCGAACTGCCAGTCTCGGTCACTTCCACAATGGCGTCCGCCAGCATGGGCGGCTTGACTTCCGTGGCTCCCCACGAAAACTCCACCCGTACCTCCACGCCTTTTTCTAGGAAGTAGTCACGCGTGACTTTCACCAGCTCGGTGGCAACGATTTTTCCCGAAAGATCCTCCGCGCGCTGAACAGAAGAATCCTCCGGGACCGCCAGCACCCATCGCACTTTGCCCCGGCTGCGCTTGGCATAGATCAAGTCACTCACAGTGGCCACTTCCAGTCCGCTCTCGACTACCCAGTCGAACCCGGTCAGGCCCGCGTCAATGGCGCCGTGCTCCACATACCGGGCCATCTCCTGCGCCCGAATCAACATGCAATCAATCTCCGGGTCTGAAGTGCTGGCAAAATACGATCGTCCATTGGTGTATGCCGGCAGTCCGGCTCGCGCGAATAGCTCTAAGGTCGCCTCCTGCAAACTGCCCTTGGGAATTCCAATGCGTAGCTTCATCGCGCCTCCTTCGGAAGCGCCGCTGTCGTTTCCGATGCAGGTTGAGAAACGGGTTCGGTGAAACACGACCGAGTCCCGCGGTGGCAGACTATTCCCACTCCCTCCACTTGCACGCGCAGCAGCAAAGTGTCGCGGTCACAATCCGTATGGGCGGAGACGACCCGCAGCCGGTTTCCCGAACTCTCGCCCTTCATCCACAATTTCTGGCGAGTCCGGCTGAAGAACGTCACATACCCTTGCTCCAGCGTGCGCTGCAGTGCCTCGCGATTCATAAAACCCACCATCAGGACTTCCCCGTCGGAGGAGTCCTGCACCACGGCGGGAAGCAATCCGCTCATTTTGTCGAAATCAAATTCTCCATCCATACCCGTACTTCCTTTCCTGCAAAACAAAAAGCCCGCTGAGCGTTTTCGCGTCAGCGGGCCGAAACTCCTGAAAAGTGCTGTTTAGATCAAAGATGCAATCTCAGGTGCACATCGCCGCCGTCGCGCTATGCGCGTGATGGTGATGGCGATGATGGAAATGAGACAACATCCTAGCAGCTAGAGTACGAGAACGTTCCGTCGTGGTCAATAAGCTTAGACATTTAGCCTTAGTTATTCTTTGCATGCAGCCAATTGAGATTTTGCATGCTCCCTAGGAGGCTGTAACAAGTCCTGATACGATTCGAATTCCACCGTCGGCAATTCTTCACAGCGTCGTTCCGTCTCAGTTTGCGGGAAAAACTGATTTTGAGTGTGGCAGCGCTTCGATAATTTTTTTCCAGTGAGGATTAAGTGGCGCGAAAGAAACTCCAGCCTGAGTCTTCCGATGAACTTCGCCTGATCCCGATTCCAATCCAAGACGAAATCCGCCCCGGCGATTCGCTCCCCGACAAACTACTCGAATCCCTTCGCCGACGCCGCCTCCGCCTCCAATCCGGCGACATCCTGGTGGTGAAACACAAAATCGTCTCCAAATCCGAAGGCCGCCTGGTCGATCTTGCCATGATCCATCCCTCCGCCGCATCCATCCTCTGGGCGAAACAATATGCCCTCGATGCCCGCGTGATCGAGTTAGCCCTGCGCGAGAGCCGCACCATCATCCGCCGCAAAAACGGCGTCCTCATCACTGAGACACGCCACGGTTTTCTCTGCGCCAACAGCGGCGTCGACGTCTCCAACGTCAACGGTGGCAGTCACGCACTGCTGCTCCCTGAAGACTCAGACCGCTCCGCTGCCAGCCTTCGCCGCGCCCTCAAACGTCGCACCGGAATCGGAATCCCCGTCATCATCACCGACAGCTTCGGCCGTCCCTGGCGAGAAGGCCTCACCGAGTTCGCCATCGGCATCGCCGGAATGAAGCCGCTGCGCGACGACCGCGGCCGCCGTGATTCCCACGGTTACAAACTGCGCGCCAGCGTCGAGGCCGTCGCCGACGAACTAGCCTGCGCCGCGGGTCTCGTGTGCGGCAAACTCAACCGTGCCCCCGCCTGCATCGTCCGCGGCTACCGCTACCCCCCGGGACCGGGAAAAGTCCGCGACCTCTTGCGCCCTGCATCTACCGATCTATTCCGGTAGACTGTGTTGGATGATTCTTGCTTGAACAGTTCTTATTTGGACGGTTCCTGCTTTTGGGGTGGCGCAGCGCTTTCAGCGCTGCGATAAGAACCCTGATTAAAGATTTGGGCTTTTAGCCCCGGAGGTCGGAAGAACCCATGTCCCGCGAATTCGCTCCCCCGGAACTGGAATCTTTTTATTCCCTCGACTGGTCTGACATCACACCACGCCTGGGTCCCGCGTTGCGCTCTTCTCTTGAGAGAGTCCTCGAAACTCAAAACGGCGCTGACTTGTCGCTGGAAGAGTCGTACGCGCTCGCCAACTCCGAAGGCGACGATCTCCTCGGCCTGCTGGTCGCCGCCAACCTCCTCCGCGCCGAACTTGCAGGCAACATCGTCACCTACGTGGTCAACCGCAACATCAATTTCACCAACATCTGTTTCGTCGGATGCAAATTCTGCGCCTTCAGTCGCGGCCCCCGCGAGTCCGACACCTACTTCCTCACCCTCGATCAGATGGCGCAAAAAGCGGTGGAAGCCTGGCAACTGGGCGCCACCGAAGTCTGCATCCAGGGCGG
>PLEA01000067.1 GCA_003136335.1 Acidobacteriaceae bacterium
TTGCGAATGTCGTCCTTGCGATCGACGTAGGTGTCAATATTGTCGTTGAGTTCGTCGTAGAGCAACTGGAAATCGTCGAGCAAATCGTGCGTCTGCCGTGGCCTGTCCTTAATTTTGGGATCGCTCCGCATCTGCTCCAGCTTGACCAGCCGCGCCCGGGCGAACTGAACGTAGAGGGCCAGCCTTTGTTTCGGCTCCCAACTGGCATCGCGAATCTGGTCGATCTCCGGTTGCGTAAGCGGCTCGCGATGGCGCTGCGCCTGCACTACGGAACCGCCAGCCAGCAGCAAAGCTATGCACAGACCAGTCCGAAGCAGGAAAGCAATCATTTCGCTCCTTTCGAAAACATGGCACTCAGCAGATCATCGCGTACCCGCTGCAGACGGTTGATGGCGTCTCGTACGGGTGTCTGATCGTCATGACCGAGCGAGTGCAGCAGGTCGGTGAGTTTGCGCGTCATCGAGCGGGCGGCAATCTCGGTTTGCTTCTGGTATTTGTGCGATTGGATCGCATAGTCCCTGGCCAATTCCGAGAAAGCCACAACATCGGTCAATGCGGCCTGCCCCTTCTCCACCTCGGAAGCCGCGTAGAATTTGTCCGCCTCCGTCAGTTGCTTCTGAGCAATCTGCACACAGAGGTGAGGGCGGTCTCCAATGCTCGCCGAAGAAAGCCGGGCCTTCAACTCCTCGACCGTAGTTTCGTGGCTCGCCGCCGCGCTAACCGTTACGGCCGCAACGAACAGCGCGACAATTCCCCGCAACCGAAATAAGTACCGCACCCCAAGCATGATCCCATTCCCCGGGCGAATCATTTTTTCGGCTCGATGGCAATGAGCCGATGCTTCGCCTGCCATTCCTGATCAGGATACTTCCCATTGGCCGTCTTGAGGAAGAGGCGATAATTCACTGACGCCCGCTTAAAGTCCTTGAGATGGTCGTAGGCCGAAGCCCGCAGGAAGTAAGTGATGGGCTCGTCCGGCAGGAATTTCGCACGGGCGTCCAAAGCCTTGATGGTCAGGGGATAGTCCTTGTTCTCGCCGGCGGCGAAGGCCAGGTCGCCGTAAGCCGTCCCCAGATCGGGTTTGAGTTTCACCGCCACCAGAAATTCCTTTTGGGCGTCTGCGAATTTCTTTTCTTCGAGCAGCGTCTTTCCCAGTGCCTGGTGCAGTGCAGCGTCGTTGGGATTCGCGCCCACCAACGCCCGATACGCCTCCGCGGCCTGATCGTATTTCTTGGCGATGACGTACAGATCGGCGAGATCGCGCTGCAGCGAAACATCCGACGGAGCCAGCTTCGCCGCGGCCTGCAGTTCGGCGATCGCCTCGTCGCCCTTGCCCTCGGCCCCCAGCACTCGCCCCAACTGAATGCGGGCTGCAAGCTGGTCTTGATGCGCCGCGACCAATTTACGCAGTTCCGCCTCAGCCTCGGGAAAGCGGCGCCCACGCATGTAAATATTGGCCAGCCCCGTCGCCGCATCGGAGGAGGAGGGATCGAGCGCGAGGGCCTCTTTATATTCGTGTTCGGCATCAAAAAACTTCTCTTGTTTTTCCAGCAGAAGCCCAGCGGCCAAATGAGGTTCAGGATCCTTCGGCTGCAACCCCGTAGCCTGCCGATAAGCGGCAAGCGCCTCATCCGGTTTTGCCGCTTCCAGCACATGCGCCAGAGAGAGCCACGCCCTCGCCTGGCCCTCCGCGACGTGGCTTGTCGGCTTGAGTTGGGTGGCCGCGCGCAAAAATTGTTCGGCATCCGGTTGCCCACTCTTGGCGAGTTGCAGTCCCAGATTCAGGTTCGACTCAAAAACATCCGGCTTCGCCCCTACCGATTTCCGATAGGCGGCAATCGACTCATCCATTTTGCCGAGGCCATTCTCCGCAAAGCCGAGATCAAACCACGCCTCGTAGTTCGCGGGATCGTCGCCGACCACCTTGCGCAGCAGCGGTTCGGCCGCGGCATAATCCCGCTTCTGAATCAACTCCTCAGCCTTGGTCAGCTCCGGCGGGGGTGCGACTTCCTCAGCAAATGTGGTGTGATGCCCCGAAGATGTTCCCTTCTTGTGATGAGCGCTGGAAGACGAGCCGCCCGCTGGCGAGTCCGTCTGCGTCGAAGGCGGAGCAGCTTGAGCGCCCGCGAATGCCCCGGCCATGCACGCCAGAAGCGCCCCGACCGCCAGCCTAGGACCGACCATTGGAACGCGATGCACCATTGCCGTTCAGAATACGCGCCAAATACTTTCCTGTGTAAGAACCCGCCAGCTTGGCGATCGTTTCCGGCGGCCCGACACCGACCACCTTGCCGCCACGACTCCCGCCTTCCGGCCCGAGATCGATAACCCAATCCGCCGTCTTGATCACCTCAAGATTGTGCTCGATGACGACGATCGATCCCCCGGCGTCAATCAGACGGCGAAACGCGGCCAGAAGTTTGCTGACGTCGTCAAAATGCAGCCCAGTCGTAGGCTCGTCGAAAATGTACAGCAGCCGCCGCTTCAGCTTCGCCTCGGTCCCAGATCCCCGGCTCGCTTCCCGCGACGCCGGCTGCAGATGCGCCGCCAGCTTCATGCGTTGCGCCTCGCCGCCCGA
>PLEA01000529.1 GCA_003136335.1 Acidobacteriaceae bacterium
TTGTGGTACCCGCGGGAAGAATCAGGTTCTGCGCACTGAGCGCGGTCACAATGTCGTTGGGGGAAAGTCCGTTGGCTTGAAGCCGCGGCAGATCCAGATCGACTTGGATCTGGCGTATTTTCCCCCCGTAGGGATACGGTGTCGCAGCGCCTGGCACGGTCGCTAATTGTGAGCGCAGGAAATTGTTACCGAGATCGAAGAGCTGTTGCTCTGGCAGTGTCTTGCTGCTCAAGCCCAGTTGGACAATCGGAGTCGAGGAGGCGGAGTATGTAACGACCAGAGGCGGCGTGGTTCCGGGTGGCAGGCCGCGGAGAACGGTTTGTGACATCGCCGTGGTTTGCGCCAACGCGGTCTGGATGTTCGCCGTGGGCTGAAAAAAAATCTTGATAACGCCAATGCCGTTTAACGACTGAGACTCGATATGCTCAATGTCGTTGACGGCGATGGTGAGGCCGCGCTCGGAATTGGAAACAATGCGGTCGGCTATTTCCTCGGGGGCCATGCCGGCATAGTTCCACACTACGCTGATCACGGGGATGTTGATGTCCGGCAGGACGTCCACCGGCATTCGCGAAACGACCAAGGGCGTCAGGATGAGCAACACCAGCGCCATGACCACAAACGTATAAGGGCGCCTGAGGGCTAATGCAACAATCCACATTGGTTTAGCTGGTCTCCAACCCCGGGTAGGACGAAAGTCGTACGTGCGGTCAACAGCGACTCTGAATTGGATGAAGCTGGAGACGGCGCGGACTCCACAGTATAT
Organism: Acidobacteriaceae bacterium; assembly: GCA_003136335.1. The sequence continues at coordinate 767 of PLEA01000529.1, forward strand.
GAGAATTGGTTGGGGATGCCGAGGACAACACATTACTTTACAAACGTGGCGGATGTAGCAGGCGCTGCTAATCAGGGGCGTGAAAGGCGGTTTGGTTCACAGCTCAGTTGCCGGGCCCGATTTTCTCTCCGCGCTTTAGAGTCCGGTCAAAGAACTCGGCGGTTGCGGAATAGGCCCGCACCCAGTCTTTCCACCTGAGGAAGCCGTGGATTTCATCCGGCAGGATGAGTTGTTCGAAGGGCACGTGCTGCGCTCTCAAGCGCTGCACCAGGTCCACCGTTTGGCTGAAGGGCACGTTGCGATCGTCATCGCCATGGATGAGCAGCACCGGCGACTTCCATGTGCTCACGGAGGCATCGGGCGAGGAATCCCAGGCCAGCTTGATGGCAGCGTCCGCATCTGGCGGGCGCAGTGCCAGATTGCCGAAATAAGGGCGCTCCGTAAGAAAAACGCTCCAGTCATGCACGCCGTGAAAATCGACTCCCGCCTGGAACAGATCTGAATTTCTCGCCAGACCCATGGCGGTCAGAAAGCCGCCGTAGGAGCCACCCCATAATCCAATCTTCTCTGCGTCAACATCGGGAAGCGTCTGCAGATAGCGTCCCGCGGCGACCACGTCTTTGTACTCTGCTGCTCCGCGCCAAATCGTGTTCGGGGCTTCGCGGAATGCGCGACCATACATCACGCCGAGGCGGTAATTCACCGATAACACGGCGTATCCGCGGCTGGCGAGGTATTGATTCTCGGCGTACGCGTTGTGGTAGTAATCCATGTAATGGAAGCCCAGCATCATCTGGCGGATGGGCCCGCCGTGCATGAAGACCAGTCCGGGAACCTTACCGTTGGAGTTGTGTGGTAGAAAAAGCTGGCCGTGCAATGTGAGTCCGTCTTCGCTCTGGAAAATTACTTGCTTTGGGGTCACGAGCGAAGCCGAGGGAAAATCAGTTGGCAGGGCCTGCTGGGCGATCATTTCGCGGCCTTTCGCGGTAATTTCATACGGCATCGCGGGTGATGTAGCCGTCGAGCCCAGGCACAGAATGCTCCTGCCGTCGCCGGTCTGAACCGGAGACCACTCGATGGTGTCGCCAGCGGTCAGCGCCTGCGACGGCGTACCGCCGGATGCCGCCACGCGCCACAAGTGACGGCGATCGACATCATTCTGGTTCGAGGAATAAATTACCGACACTTTGTCGGCGGTAAGCGTGACATCTTCAACGTCAAAGTCGCCGGGCGTGAGCAGCGTGGGTGCGCCGCCGCTGGCGGCAATGGAATACAGGTGATTGCGCCCATCCTGCTCGGATGAAAATACCACTCGTCCATCAGCGGCAAAGTTGAGCGAGCCATCTTCGGTGAGCTCGGGGAGAGAATCCTCTGACTTCGCGCCGCTACGCCATAAAACGTGCCCCGTGCCGGTCCCGGCGTCGGCGATCCACAGCGACCACGGCTCGGAGCGCACGGGAATCAGCGGCAACTTCTGCTCAGCTCCGGCGACGCGTACAAAGACAATCCACTTGCCATCGGGCGACCAGCGCGGCATGGAATCTTTGTCCACGCTCGGCGTCAGGTAACGAATCGAGCCGCCATCGAAGTCGTAAAGAGCGATGAAACTATGACCGTCACGGTGGCTGACGAATGCGATATGTTTGCCGTCGGGCGACCATTTGGGCTCAGCCGCCGCTCCGCGGACCGAAGCCAGTTCCTTGGCCTGCTGTTTGCCATCGATGCTGGCGAGCCACAACTTTTTTTTCGCGGACCAGACTGCCCACTTGCCGTCGGGCGAAATCTCTATGTCTTCACAGCCCTCATCGGGGCAACCCATCTCGCCCAGTAGTTTCGGGGATGCGTTTTTTGCATTTACGTCTAGGGCAAAGACCTGCTGTTTGGCTCCCTTGGTCGAGCTTTCCGGGTTAGCGCTCTCCTGCGCGTCGTTCAGTTCGCTGCCCAGCGCATAAAGTGCCGTTTTGCCGTCGGGCGTCAGTCGCAAGCTGGCAATGGGCTGGCCGTCATCCGCAATGTAATGGGTCAGTTGGCGGGCGGTATGAACAAAGTCCGGGCCGTCGGCCACCCACACGTTGCGGATTCCTTTTGCGTCGAAGACCCACGCGACGCGGGTGGCGTGCGTCGCGGTCACGAGCCCGCTGGGAAAAGGCGAACTCATGATCTGCTCGAGCGTGAACGGAGATTGTGCCCCTCGCGCTGTTGTGCATCCCAACATCAGACCAAGAGCAATGAGCAAGCGAAGTTTAGTAAATGGCATACGCCGGTAGGGTAAGCTAAGGGCGGCCGCGCTGCCAATAGCAATGGTTCTTCCCCGACGCAGGCGATCGAGCCGGTGCGCGCGAGATCCTTCGCTCCGCCTGAAGAACGGCTACGCTCAGGATAACGCCCACAGGAGCGAAGGCGTGGGAACTCAATTGTGCCGAGGTCCGCTGCTACAATAACCAATTCTCGCGGAGTTTCGTCGCGATTCGGTAGATCGGACTCAAACGTATGCATCGTTGGTCTCAATTGTTTATTCCTACACTGCGCGAGGCGCCGGCGGATGCCGAGGTCGCGAGCCACAAGTTTCTGGTGCGGGCGGGTTACATCCGTCCGCTCGCGGCGGGAATTTATTCCTATCTTTTTCTCGGCAACCGGTCGTTTAACAAGATCATGGGAATTGTGCGCGAGGAGATGGACCGGATCGGGCAGGAATTTTATTTGCCGGCGCTGCATCCGCGGGAAATTTGGGAGGCGAGCGGGCGCTGGGCGCTGATGGGCGACAACTTGTTTCGCTTGAAAGACCGCAAGGGCGCGGACCTGGCGCTGGGGATGACGGAAGAAGAAGTCATGACCTCGATTGCGTTGAAGGAGCTGCGGAGTTACAAGCAACTGCCGCAGATCTGGTACCAGATTGCGCCGAAGTTTCGCGACGAGCCGCGGCCGAAGTCGGGGCTGCTGCGGGTGCGGCAGTTCATGATGAAGGACGCGTATTCGTTCGACATTGATGCTGCCGGGCTCGACGTTTCCTACAAGAAACATTACGAGACCTACTGCCGCATTTTTGACCGCTGCGGGTTGAAGTACATGGTGGTGGAGGCGGATTCGGGGGCGATGGGCGGGAAAGAGTCGCACGAGTTTATGGTGCGGACTCCGGCGGGGGAAGATCAGATCGTAAGCTGCGACGGGTGCAATTACGCGGCGAACATGGAGAAGGCAACTTCGAAACTGGAAGCGGTGGGGGATTTGGCCGCGGAGGGTGATGGGAGTCCGCTCGAAGTTCACACGCCTGGACAGAAGACCATTGAAGATGTAGCAAAGTTTCTGGGAGTTTCGCCGAAGAACAAGATCAAAACTCTGGCGCTGATGGCCGAGGAGAAGGATGCTTCGGGCAAAACGAAATCGCGCGGGATCGTAGTGCTCATGCGCGGGGATCATCAGTTGAACGAAGCCAAGCTGAACGGTGCGGTGGGGGTCGCGACCCGGCCGATGGAAGAGGGCGAGATCAAGGCGCTGTTCAAATCTCCGGCGGGATATTTGGGGCCGGTGGGGATTGAGTGGGAGAAAGACTGGAAAAAGGATCGGAAGAAGGACGCGGAGAAGCCCGTGGAGAAGCCCGTACTGTTCGTCGACAAGGCGCTCGAGGGGCGCACCAATTTGATCGGCGGCGCGAACAAAGAGGACTATCACCTGAAGAATCTCACGCCGGGGAAGAGCTTTCAGCCGACGGCGTATGCCGACCTGCGCGCGGTGACGGCGGGCGAGGCTTGTCCGAATTGCGGCCAAGCGCTGCGGATCGACACGGCAGTGGAGATTGGGCACATCTTCAAGCTGGGATACCGGTATTCGGAGTCGATGGGTGCGCGGGTGCTGGACAAGAACGGCAAGGAAGTTACGCCGATCATGGGGAGCTATGGCATTGGGATTGAACGGATTCTGACGGCGGCGGTGGAGCAGGGCAACGACGAAAATGGATTCTGGCTGCCGCCGACGATTGCGCCCTTTGAGATTGTGGTTGCGCCGGTCAATATAAAAGATGAGACCGTGCGGGCGGCGGCCGAAGACATTGCGAACCGGCTGGAAGGGGCTGGATTCGACGTGATTCTGGACGACCGGGACGAACGGCCGGGAGTCAAGTTCAAGGATGCCGACCTGGTCGGTGTCCCGTTTCGGATCACGGTGGGAAAGAAGGTTACCGAAGGTATCGTGGAGGTCGTTCTGCGCTCGACTCGCGAAGTGCGCGATGTTAGGATCACCGCGATTGTGGAATCTCTTGAGGAGTTGCTCCGCCGAGCGGGATGAAGTGGTTCTGGTCCCAGGCAGAGCAGATTGTGGGACATGGGAACATTCAAAGCAGTTGCCGGGTTTCTCGTCATCATTGGCGCGATCTATGCCGGATTTCAGATTATTCCGCCCGAGCTAAGTAACTATTCGTTTGCCGACGACTTGCGGACCGTGGCATTGACGGGGGGAGCCAATCCTCACACCACCGACCAGGAGTTGTTGGACTCCGTTATTAAGAAAGCGCAGGACCATCAAATTGCGCTGACCCCAGAGAACGTGACGGTGCAGCGGATCGGAACGGCGGGAGCGCCGGCGGTGTATGTGGCTGTGGACTATAACGTTCCAGTCAGTTTGCCTGGGTATTCCTTCAAACTGCATTTCACTCCTTCGAGCGGAAACAAGGGCTTCTAAGAGTTGCGCTAGCGACCTGGCGTTTCGACAGCGCCGGCTGATCGGCGAACCCTAGCCGTAATCCCATCATCAGGAAGCTTACTGCATCGCTAAAGAAACGCGCCACTTAAAATCAACGTTTTCCCGCAACCGCGCGGCATGTGTGCTGCGCATTAAGTCGTCAAAATAAAATGGTGAGTGCGGAAAATCCCTTTTGCGGACAAGGCGGAATGCCGCCCAAGTTAATGACGTTCGTAACTTGTCACCAAGTTACGCCGGACCCTAACATCGGCATGGAAAAAGAATTTCTTCATGAGATTCTGCGAAGCTGGATCGTTCCCGGGAGAAGTTATGGCGATGAAAGTTCGAGTGCTCCTTACTTCTGTTGCGGTGTCAACCCTGATGTGGCTCGTGGGCTGCGGCCACTATACATGCGGGACGACGTTTGGAAGTTCTTCCTGCGGATCGTCGACCGGAGGCGGAAACAATAGCAGTTCAGCAAATGCCTTTGCCTACGCCGTGGATCAAGGCGGTTCGATGGATGGCTACGCTCTGAACACGACGGCGAAAACGTTCGGACCTGTAACCACCTACACTGCACCTACGATCTTGGCAAACAACGGCGGCGTGGGGGTGGTTGTAGTACAGGGAAAATATCTCTATGCGGTGTTGGAGGATGTCCAGCAAGTCTACGGATGGTCGATCGGCACCAATGGGAATCTGACCGCGTTGAATAATTTTCCTGTTTCATTGCCGTCGTTGAGCGGTATTACCAGTTACCCCTACAACCAGCAGGTCGTTATCACCAACCCTGCCGGAACGCTGTTGTTCATCTCCGAAGCTACCAATGAACAGATTCTTGTCTACCAGATCAGCAGCACCGGCGCGCTGACGGCGGCGACCGGATCGCCGTTCACGACCAGTACGGTAGCGCTATCTCCGCAAAACATGGGCATGGATGGGCTGGGCAGATTCCTTTATGTGTCCCAGACCTCAGCCACTCACTCGGGAATATCGGTGGTGGGTTATTCGGTCGCAAGCACGGGCTCAAACGCGGGTGCGCTGACCTTAATACCGGGCAGCCCCTTCAATATTCCGATCTGGGAGATGCAGGGTGATCCGAGCGGGAACTATCTAATCGGAATCAGCGGAAAGGTGCAATCCCTGTTCGGCTCGGACGATAAGAGCCTCTACGTTTACAGCATCAACCAGACGACCGGGGTACTGACGGCGGTAGGGTCGCCGACCGCGACTGTGTACGCGCCATTCAACATCGCAATGCAGCCCAAGACCGTCAATGGAGAATTCCTCTACTCCTTCAGTTACGATGACGCTGGTACGGCCACTAACCCCATCGAGGCCTATAGTTTGGATCCAAACACCGGCCAGTTAAGCGTGATCGTTGGTTCCCCATTCAGTGTTTTGACGTCTGCGGCCTTTGGCCAGTTCGACCAGAGCGGAAACTATCTGTTCGTTTATTCCAGCCCGGCTTCGAGTGTTAGCTTAGGCGTGGTCAATGTTGCCAGTTCAGGTGCTCTAACCGAGACATTGCCTGCGGCAACTCTGGTGACGGGCGGCTATTTTGCGGCCTCTGACGTACCTTAGAGCCCAGCAGTCAGGTGGCTAACCAACCTTGTTAACGGCTTGGAGACTCGCATGTACTGCGGGTCTCTTTTCATTTTTGTAGTAGCGGTACAATAAGGATATCCCTTGTCTGGTTGCCGCGCGCTACATACCGTCACCACAAAGGATCAAAATTCCGGGGCGCAGGAAGCGATACAAACCTTTTTGCTCATCCCGACGTCTGACAGAGTGAGGAAAAAGTTCCACCCGTAATGCCCGTTCACGCCATTGAAAGCTCTCAAACTGTGACCATCAAGATAAGAATTCCGAAGGGACCTCGGGAAGGTGGGGGAAAAGGATTCCGCTGGCTGCCCCGCGACCCGGTGCTGCGTGCGGCGCTGGTGGCGTTTCTGATTCTGGCAGTATCGTTTACGGTTTTATTTTCTTACCTTTACATCAAGTACGATCGGATCATTGCGAAGCGGTTCCGTTCCCCGGTGTTCGCCAATTCCGCCAAGATTTACGCCTTGCCGCGGACGGTGCGGGATGGCGAAAAGATCGAAGCGCGGGAGATTGCAACCGACCTGCAGCATGCTGGCTATACGGATGAGGAAGGACAGTCCAGCCTGGGCAGTTTTCAATTGCTGAAAGATGGAATCGAGATTAATCCAGGGCAGGAGTCCTACCACAGCCCGGAACCGGCGCGCATCACCATCCACGACGGAAAGGTTGACCAGATCACCAGCAACGGCAACGACCTTTCGGCCTACGAACTGGAGCCGCAACTGGTAACCGCGCTGTTCGATGCGGAACAAAGATCGAAACGCCAATTGGTTAAGTACGACGAGATTCCTCCCATGATGGTGCAGGCGGTGCTGGCGATTGAGGACCGTCGGTTCTTTGAGCACAGCGGCGTGAATTTTCTGCGCATGGCGGAAGCGGCGTGGATCGACGTGATCCGCGGACGGCATGATCAGGGCGGGTCCACCCTCACCATGCAGCTTTCGCGCGGATTCTTTTTGACTCCGGAGAAGACGATCAAGCGCAAGCTGACGGAAATGCTGATTGCGGAGGAACTGGAACAGAAGTTCACCAAGAAGCAGATTTTCGAGTTTTACGCGAACTGGGTGGACCTGGGGCAGAGAGGATCGTTCTCGATCAGCGGGTTCGCCGAGGCGTCGAAGGCATACTTTAATAAGGAATTGAAAGACATCACACTGCCCGAAGCGGCGCTGCTGGCGGGATTGATTCAGCGTCCGAGTTACCTGTCGCCGTACCGGCATCCGGAGCGCGCCATGGAGCGCCGGAATCTGGTGCTGGAATCGATGGTGGAGACCCATGTGATCACAAGGGAGCAGGCGGATAAAGCCAAGGCTGCGCCGCTGAAACTGGCGCCGCCGAACGTGGAAGCCAGCGACGCGCCGTATTTCGTAGACATGGTGCGGGACACGCTCATCAGTAAATTCAACGAGAGCGAGTTGAATGAGCAGTCGTACCGCATTTACACGACGCTTGATCCTGAGCTGCAGAAAGCCGCCGCCGAGGCGGTGGAGTCGGGCATCAAGCTGGTGGATGCCCAGGTCAAGAAGTTACGAACGAAGAAGGTGAAGGTAGGAAAGAAGACTGAAACCAAGGTGTTGCCGGGTCCGCAGGCGCAGGTCGCTTTGATCGTACTCGATCCGCATACGGGGGCGGTACTGGCTTTGGTGGGAGGGCGGGACTACGGATGGAGCCAGTTGAATCACGCGGTCGCGAAGCGACCGACGGGATCGATCTTTAAGCCGTTTGTGTATGCCGCGGCGATGAACAGCGCGCTGGACGGCTCGCCGACGGTGATAACTCCGGCGTCAACCGTGACGGACGCGCCCTCGAGCTTTGCTTATGGCGACCAGATCTATGAGCCACGCAATTACAAAGAGGAGTATCACGGCGACGTATCGTTGCGCTACGCGCTGGCTATGTCGCTGAACAATGCGACGGTGAAGGTGGCGGAGGAGGTTGGCTACGACAAGGTGGCAGAACTGGCGCGGTCGGCGGGGATTACGTCGGTGAAAGCGACACCGGCTATGGCACTGGGTTCCTACGATGCTTCGCCCCTGGACATGACGGGCGCATACACGACATTTGCGAACAAGGGGGTGCGGCTGTCGCCAATCCTGCTGCGCTCGGTGCGCAATGGCAAGGGCGATGTGATCGCGAACTATAACACCGACCAGCGCCAGGTGCTGGACCCGCGGATTGCTTACATCATGACCAACATGATGGAAGGCGTGATCAACAATGGGCTAGGATTTTCGGCGGTTCGTGGGCGCGGGTTTACGGCTCCGGCAGCGGGAAAGACGGGCAGTTCGCACGATGGCTGGTTCGCGGGATACACCTCGAATTTGCTGTGCATTGTTTGGGTGGGGTACGACGACTACAGCGACCTTCGTTTAGCCGGCGGGGTCACGGCGGCACCCATCTGGGCTGAGTTCATGAAGAAAGCGGCCGCGCTGTCGCAGTATTCCGACATGAAGGGGTTTCAGCAGCCGACGGGCGTGGTGGATGTGCAACTGGATAAGATTACGAACCGCCTGGCAACTCCAACCTGCCCGGATGACTACGTTTCCGCTTTCGTGGCGGGAACGGAACCACGCGAGACCTGCGACGCGCAAGAAGGAATGAAGGGATTCTTCTCCCGCATGTTTGGCGGTGGGAACAAACCACTGCCTACTCAGGGCCAGAGCGACGCGTCGATTCAGGAAGATCCGAATAATCCTCAGGATCCTAAGAAAAAGAAGGGATTCTTCGGCAAGATCGCCGGAATTTTTAAGGACGATAAAACCACGGCGCCGGCGTCGAAACCCGCGGACCCTGGGCAGACTGCGCCGCACTGATGGGGGTTGGGTCTTAGGTGTTCGGTCTTGGGATGTTTACTTTCGGCTGGCCTAAACACCTAATACCTAACACCTAGCACCCAAGACCCTAGCGAGAATCCTTCGCCGACTGACCGAAACTGTGCCAGAATGTGTGCACTAGCTGGGGGTGGCCTATGTCGTCCTGCCCGAGAGTTTGGCTGGTTCCCGTCTCGCTTCTTGCCCTTTGCATCTGTGTCCTGTCGAGTTTGTCGTTGGGGCAAGCTTCTCACTCCGAACAAGTTCAGATCAAGCCGCCGCTGTTGCGGACGATTGATCCTCCTGCTCCAGACGCTACTGCAGCCGATCTAGAAGCTCGTGCGGAGCAACTGCGTGCAGTGAAACTTTATCTGGACGCGCTCGACTACTATCGCGCGGCGCTGGCCAAGCAGCCGACCTCTGCCAGTCTGCTGAACAAGATTGGAATCACCGAGTTGATGATGCAACGCTATCGCGAGGCGAAAAAGGCGTTTGATCAATCGATCAAAGTCGACCGCCAGTTTGCCGATGCCTACAACAATCGGGGCGTGGTGTTTTACGAAGAGCGGAAATATAGCGCGGCGGTAAAGGAGTACCGCCGGGCGATCGCGATTGACGGCACTTCGGCGTCGTTCTTCAGCAATCTGGGAGCGGCGCTTTTCGCCAAGAAAGAGTTTGATCCTGCGGTCGTTGCCTACCAGCATGCCATGGAACTCGATCCCGAGGTGTTTGAGCGAACTTCGCGCGCTGGCGTGCAGGCGCAGTTGCCCAGCCCGGGCGATCGCGCGCACTACGACTATACCGTGGCGAAACTCTACGCCAAGATGGGCTATTCGGACCGGTCGCTCGAATATCTGAAGAAGGCGCTGGAAGAGGGATATAAAGATTTCAACAACGTGTATAAGGATGTTGAGTTCGCCGGGGTTCGAAAAGATAAACGCTTTGCGGAACTGATGGCCGCGAAACCTGCTGCGCTGCCAGAATAAAATCTCGCCGTGCGTTCCCGGGCCCAACTGGATTTTATTTTTGAGCGCAGGATTTTACAAAGGTTTACAAAATTAGACGGAACTTAGGCGAATTGTGGTGTTTAATTTTTTTACTACTCCTGAAAACAACAGGGTGAGTAAGGAGAAACGGTAGCCCATCGGATGCTGACCCGAGCACGCCCCAAGCAAGCATCCGGTGGGTTTTTTCTTTAGCTATCAGCTCTCAGCTGTCAGTAAGGGGGAATTCACTTCGATTTTCTTGCCACCAAACAAAGGGCGTGCGGTTGCAGCTACCGTCAGCGAGACTTTGGTTTTTGCTGAGCGCTGATAGCTGAAAGCTGACGGCTGATTTTCGGGCTGCGCTCGCCGATGTAGTCTTCCAGGATTTTTTTCCATTTGCCTTGGGCTTTGAGGATGAACTCCACCGCGTCGCGGAGGGCGCCGTCGCCGCCGGCGTGGGGCGTGGTGTAGTGGGCTTCGTGCTTCACTTCGGCGCGGGCGTTTTTCACGGCGATAGCGAGGCCTCCGGCGCGCATGGCGGGCAGGTCGATGACGTCGTCGCCTACGAACGCGGCTTCTTCGGGTTTGAGGCCCTCCTGCTTCACGACTTCTTCGAAGCAGGCGCGCTTGTTTCGAACGCCTTGATGAACGGGTTCGAGTTTCAGGTCGCGGGCGCGGAGCGCGACAGTTTCCGAGACGCGCGTAGTGATCAGCCCGGTCTTGATGCCGGCGAGGCGCGCGAGCGAGATCGCAGCGCCATCGTGTGCGTGGAAGCCTTTCACTTCGATCTGACGCTGAGCGCTTTGCGCTGCGAGTGGCGGGGGAGCTCCTTGCTGCGAGTTTTCGGGCAAGAAGAAGAGTTTGCCATCGGTCAGCACGCCGTCAACGTCGAAGAGGAGCAATTTGATTTTACGGGCGCGGGCGGTGGCGGAGAGTGGTCTCGGCATTGCAGGAATCCTACCATTCTAGATGGCTAATGTGATAGCGAAAATGATGTAGTAACATGGTATAATCTCATAGTTTTAGAGGAAGACGCAGATATGTCCCTAGCCGCCAAGAAGGAATATCAGAACACGACGGTCCGGCTGCCGCTTCGCGTGTACGAACAGGCTAAGAGCGTCGCCGTCCAGTCGGATGCGTCTAGCTTTAATGAATTTATCGTCCAGGCGATCGAAGAGAAGGTTCGGCGGCTGACGGAAGCAGAGATCGATGCGGCATTCGCGCAAATGGCGAACGATACAGACTACCAGCGCAGCTCGGTTGCACTATCCGGCGAATTCGAGAAGAGCGACTGGGAAGCCCTGCAGACCGGCACCAAGCATGAGCAGCCAAAGACCCGTGCTTCCAAAACCCGTTCGCGGTGACGTTTTCAACGCCCGCCTCGATCCTACCGAAGGCAGCGAGCAGGCGGGTACGCGGCCCGTCGTGGTCATCAGTCGCGATTCCATCAATGCCAATAGCCCGGTGGTGGTCATAGTCCCCATCACCGACGCGGCCAATGTCAAGCGGTTGTATCCCAGTCACGCGCATCTCCCCAACGGGGTGGGTGGGTTAAGGATGGCGAGCGTCGCCAAAGCGGAACAGGTTCGCGCGATTCAGATCTCGCGGTTCGTCGACTATTACGGAAGGATAGATCCCGATGCGCTGGCGCGGATTGAAGAGGCGATCAAGATCACGTTGGCCCTGAAATGAGCTAAGGCGAACAATTTACGAACATCCATTCTCGGTCTACAATACCCGAATGCAGTCCCTTCCCGACTCATTAGCTTGGGCTCACCCTCTCCTGGCGGAGTGGTTTGTGCGGAAGTTTGGCACGCCCACGGAGCCACAGGAGCAGGGGTGGCCGCATATTCTTGCTGGACGGACGACGCTGATTTCGGCGCCTACCGGGTCGGGAAAAACTCTCGCGGCGTTTCTGGCGTGCATTGACCGGCTGGTGCGCAAGGCGCTGGCGGGGGATCTGATCGACCGAACGGAAGTGCTTTACGTTTCGCCGCTCAAGGCGCTGGGCAACGACATCCAGAAAAATCTGGAAGGGCCGCTGGGGGAGATTCTTGCGCTGGCGGGCGAGCGCGGGTTGCTGATGCCGGAGATTCGCACCGCGGTGCGCACCGGCGACACGCTGGCCCACGAGCGGCGGAGCATGCTGAAGCGGCCTCCGCACATTCTGGTGACGACGCCGGAGTCGCTCTACATTCTTCTTACCGCGGACAAGAGTCGCGCCATCCTGCGCGATGTCGAGACTGTGATTGTGGATGAGATTCATGCGGTCGCCGACGACAAGCGCGGGGCGCATCTGACGCTGTCGTTGGAGCGGCTGGAGGCGCTGTCTTACAGACCGCCGGTTCGCATCGGTTTGTCGGCGACGCAGAAGCCAATTGAAGAAGTTGCGCATTTTCTTACGGGCAGCGGACGGGCGGATCCAGTGATCGTCGACATCGGGCACAAGCGAAAGCTGGATTTGGGGATCGAAGTATCGCCGATGCCGCTGGGGCCGGTGGCGTCGAATGAGATGTGGGACACGATTTATGACCGGTTGGTGGCGCTGGTGGCCGAGCATCGGTCGACGCTGGTATTTGTGAACACGCGCAGGATGGCGGAGCGGTTGTGCCATGAGTTGGGGGAGCGCATCGGCGAAGAGAATGTGGCGGCGCATCATGGCAGCTTGTCGCGCAAGCTGCGCCTTGCGGCGGAGAAGAAGCTGAAAGAAGGACAGGTGCGGGTGCTGGTGGCAACGGCCTCGCTCGAGTTGGGAATCGATGTCGGCACGGTGGACCTGGCGGTGCAGATCAATTCGCCGCGATCGATTGCGGTGGCGCTGCAGCGGGTGGGACGGGCGGGGCATTGGAGGGGCGCGGTTCCGAAGGGCCGATTTTTTGCCACGACGCGCGATGATCTAATGGAATGCGCGGCGCTGGTGCGGGCGATCCGGCTGGGGGATCTGGACCGGCTGATTATTCCGGAATCTCCGCTGGATGTGCTGGCGCAGCAGATTGTGGCCATTTGTGCCTCTGGGCAAAACTCCATGGATTCCTTTGTGGGCCAGGGGCGAGGCCAGGATGGCCTCGCGACAGCCAGCGAGGACGCCGGCGCTACTACGAACGCGGGCGCCATTTTGGACGCGGGCGCTACTGCGGGGTCCGGTTCTTCCGGTGACGGGTGGGGTGAGGATGAGCTTTTCGCTTTGGTGCGGCGGGCCTATCCTTATCGCGATCTGAAACGCGAGACGTTTGACTCAATTCTGGAGATGCTGTCGGAGGGGATTGCGGCGCGGCGCGGGCGCTATGGGGCATATGTGCATCGCGATCGGGTGAATGGAAGGTTGCGGGCGCGGCGTGGCGCGCGGCTGGCTGCCATCACCAGTGGAGGGGCGATTCCTGACAATTCTCTCTACACCGTGGTCGCCGAGCCTGACGGCGTGGTGGTGGGAACCGTGGATGAAGATTTTGCGGTGGAGAGCAATCGCGGCGACATCATGCTACTGGGAAATACGTCGTGGAGGATTCATCGCATTGAGACTAATGCGGGGCGGATGCTGGTGCAGGACGCGCACGGGGCGCCGCCGAGCGTGCCGTTCTGGCGGGGCGAGGCTCCAGCGCGGACTCAAGAACTATCGCTGCATGTGGGCGATCTGCGGGAAAAAATCAGCGAGATGCTGCCCAGCACTTCTGCAGTGGGCTTTTCAGCGACGCAACCGGAAGTGGCGGCTGCGGTGAGTTGGCTGAAAGCGGAGTGCGGGCTGGATGATTCGGGCGCGGAGCAGATGATTGAGTATGTGCTGCAGGGGCGCGCCGTGCTGGGTGCGGTGCCGACGCAGACGACCGTAATTGCTGAACGGTTCTTCGACGAGGGCGGCGGGATGCAGTTGGTGATCCACGCGCCGTTTGGCGGGAGGATCAACAAGGCTTGGGGGCTTTCGCTACGAAAACGTTTCTGTGTGGGATTCAATTTTGAATTGCAGGCTGCGGCGACCGATAACGGACTGAACATTGCGCTGGCCGAGCAGCACAGTTTTCCGTTGGGGGATGTGTTTCATTTCTTGCAGGCCGATACGGTGCAGCCGATTCTGGAGCA
>PLEA01000390.1 GCA_003136335.1 Acidobacteriaceae bacterium
CCTCGCTTTGCTCGGAATGACAATCTAGGAACGGGGCGCGCACCGAACTACTATGGCGAACGATCTAGGAAAAAACGATCAGGAAAAACAGACGGCGGCTCGGGCCAGTTTGAAATTCATTAAAGATGGGCAGGTCGTGGGGCTCGGGACGGGATCGACCGCGGCTTACTTTATCAAGCTGCTGGCCGAAAAGGTCAAGAATGGTCTGCGGATTCGTGGGATTCCGACTTCGATCCGATCGCGGGAGCTTGCTCAGAGCTTGGGAATACCGCTGACTACGCTCGACGAATGCCAGGAGATCGCGGTCACGGTGGATGGGGCGGATGAGGTCGATCCGCGACTGCGATTAATTAAAGGTGGCGGCGGGGCGATGCTGCGGGAGAAGATTGTGGCGTCTGCTACCAAGCAGTTGGTGATTGTGGCGGACGCTTCGAAGCAAGTGCCGGTGCTGGGGAAGTTTCCGCTGCCGGTGGAGGTGATCCGGTTTGCGCAGGCGCTGGTGGCGAAGCGGATTAAGGCGTTGGGCGCCGACGTGCAGTTAAGGATCGGTGCTGATGGCAGACCTTACGTGACCGATGAGAACAATCACGTTCTGGATTGCTGCTTTGGGCAGATTCCGGATGCCGATGGGTTGGCGCGTCAGTTGAGCGAGATGCCGGGTGTGGTCGAGCATGGGTTGTTTATTGGGATGGCGAGCGTGGCGTTGTTTGCCAGGGGCAGCGAGATTGTGGAACTGCGGCGGTAGGAAAGCAGCTGCCTTCGCTCGACCCGTCCGGGTTTGAGAGTTGGACCCACACGAGCAAGAGCAGATTCCTCGCTTCGCTCGGAATGACAACTTGGAAGGGGAAGTGAATGGCAGCCAAGGCACAGGTGCGAGGATGGAGTGGGCCGTCGCGAAGACGGGTACCTCGGTTTCCGATGCAGGCAGTGCTGGATGTAACCGTACTGCGGTCGGGAATTCCGGACACAGTACCGGGACGTTCGGTGAATGTGTGCGAGCGAGGGATTGCCGCCATGCTGGCGCAGGAACTGGTTCCGGGCGAAACGGTGGCGCTTGAGGTGCAACTGTCGCTGGTCGCGGCCCCGTTGCGAACGCGGGCGATCGTGCGGCATCAGGACAAACTCCGCAGCGGGCTCGAGTTTGTGGGACTGACGGCGGACCAGCGCGACGTCATCCGCAATTGGGCCAAAGAGGCGGAGACGGAGGTCCGCGCGCGTCCGACTTTGGCGATGGCGACAAAGAGTGTCGATGCTAGCGGAGGCAACCGGAAGACCTTGAGCAGCGGAGCGTCGCGCTCGAGGAAGAAACGATTCGGGATGGGATGGACGATCTTTCTTGTCCTGATGGTGTTCGGTGCAGCCGTGTTCTGGTGGCGTTGGAACCTGGGTTGGGAAGAGTTGGAATCAGGGTTGAAGAGTCCGTTGACGGTTTCCACGGAGAAGCCGCAAGCGCAGGTTCCGGCGGAAGTGATGGAGAAGTTGCTGGTGCACAAGGTGGAGCCGACCTATCCGCCGGAGGCGCGGAAGGAAAATCTGCAGGGGATCATCGCGCTGGACATTGTCGTGGGGCGGGATGGATCGGTAGTGAGTATGCACGCGCTGAATGGGCCTGAGGTTCTGGCGCGTGCGGCGATGGACGCGCTGCGCTGGTGGAAGTTTGAGACGTATCGTGTGAATGGCGAGCCGGCCGTGGTGGAGACGACGGTCGCGGTGGAGTTTAAGCATTAGAGGCTTCCGTCTTCCGGACCTCGGAATTCGCTTCCGCGGTTGACCTTCCAAAAAGCCTTTCCGGTCTGCCTGATCGCGGGGTTAGCAGGAGCCTCCGATTTCGGGCAACGCGCAACATTCTCAACCGAAGATAGGATTGATAAAGAAGCTTGCTGCGAAAGCTGGTCGGCGGAAGCCAGACGCCGGATTCAGATTCTTTTCTTACCGAGGGCATGCAGCACGGTGGCACCGCTGACGCCGAAGCAGACGACTGCTCCCAACGCGGCGAGCAGCAGGAGGTTCGCGCCAAGATGGAGAAAGTCGGCGAAGACGGCTGCCACGGCGAAGATAAGTCCAAGCACATTGAGCCAAAGCGGGGCGCGGATGGATAGATCTTTGCGGAGACGGAGTTCGAGCAGGAGAGCGGCCAGTCCAATGGCAGCGACGACGACAAGAGCGAGCGGGCTGAGGAACGCGGAACGGCTGGTGTAGATCACCACCAGAGCCAGTGCGAGAAGGAGCAGACCGGCAGCCACGATGCTCCAGCGGCGGGGCTTGGGCGTGGCAGCCGGGTTGGAAGCGGCGTCGGGCAAGGAGTTCCGTTCCAAGTTATACAGGGCGGAAGCAGGGTTTTCAAATAAGCGGTTGATCCAGCTTACAGACGTCGCTCGGTGAATTGCTGGCTGCTCTCAAAGAACTGGAGTTCTTGACAGACTGCGTCATCGCCGCCCGAACCACCGCGGTCCCGGGCAAATCCAATCATCAGTTTTCGATTCCTCTGACAAACGAACTTTCTTTCAGGAACCGGGGCCGGGCCTCAAGCGTTGGGCGGAATGCGATTCGCGCCGGCCAGCCACTCGGCTTGACGGGGGTCTCCATTGTTGACCGCATAGAGGACGAGTTCTACGCGGGTGGAGATGCCAAGTTTTTCGAAGATATGGAAAAGATATTTCTTGATGGTGTGCGGGCTGAGGTTGAGTTCGCCGGCAATCTGGCGGTTGCCCAGGCCTTCGGCAACCAGCGCCACGACTTGTTCCTCGCGCGGCGTGAGCAGGCGCTTGCCGCTAGAGTTGAGCACGCGCAGCGAGGGCACTTCGGAAATCAGGTCCATCACACAGTTGAGTTGCTCGGTATTGGCCCAGATCTGTCCGGCGGCCACGCGGACGAGACACTTGCACAACAGGCGAAGGTTGGCGTCGGTGGTAGAAAAGATTCCACGGGCGCCGGAGCGAAACGCGCTGACCACGAGTTCGCGGTCGCAGGTGTCGACCAGCAGAACCTTCGGGATTTCAGGGTGAGAGAGATGAAAGCGGCGCAAGATCATCACGGTTTCGGAGGCGTTGGCGGACTGGTTCAGCGACAGAACAGCGATGCCGGGAAGCTTCGAAGTGACGGCTTGGAGGATGGATAGGGCATCCATCTGGCAGGTGGTGATGTGGAACTCCGAGCGGCGGCGCAAAGCGCTGGTCAGCAACTGGGCCTGCATTCGGCTGGAGTCCGCGATGAGGACTTCAATGGCATCGGAGGTGGCGGCGGACGAAGTTAGCGTCAAGCAAATCTCCCAAAAACTGAAAGAAAAAACGATGCGGCGATTGTAGGGAGCGGAAGTACGGTCCACAAGGAAACTGATCACAAAATCTGAGTACTGATCTCAAAACGGGAATAGATTTTTTCGTGCGCCGGGAATTTGGTGATCGAGGACTGCATTGTGGAAAGCTGGACAACGTCCACGGACACCGAACTTACAGACGGAAGAGCGAAACCGCGCACAGGCCGGGGCTTCCGCTGAAATTGCGAGCGAGATTTCAGTTCGGAAGATCTGAGACTTTGGGCTCCTACCCATGTGACATGACAAACACGCAAGTCTACTTTTGTGGGTGCTCCTCCCAGAGATATGCCACCCAACCTTTCCGGCGCTCTTTGCAGGAACGAATCTCTGCAAGCTCTTGAGTCGATATGACCGTTCGTGCGGCTGGACATTTTCCCGAATGCGGAGAGCGTCCCACTTTTGTAGACGGTACTTCCCATGTCTTGCTGCTACAAAGCGATGAGCTTAACTTGTGCAGTAGTAACGCTCACTCAAAGGTACGGCGTAAATGAGACGCTTTTTCATATTCGTGCGATTCATCGCAATCGCGCTGTTGGTTTTACAGTGTTGTTCGGCCGCTTTCGCGCAGGGTGAGAAGACCGATCTGAGCGGAAATAAGGATACTTCCCGAGCCGGCTTAACCGGAGCAGGCGCGGGAGGCATTAGTACAACGGTCGAAAAAACCGGCGTAGCGGATGGCCTGGGAAACCCCTTACTCGGAGGGCAGCGCCATCCGCTCTACCGGTTACAACCCAGCGACGTAGTGGAGATTGATTTCGTCGTCGCGCCTGAGTTCAACCAGATCCTCACCATACAGCCGGACGGTTACATCATGTTGAAAGACGCAGGCATGGTGGAGGTGCAGGGACTGAACATGGCGGAATTCCGCGAAGCGGTGCAAGGCGTACCGCGGATATTTACCCGATCCCCAGGTGGCTGTTGCGCTGAAGGAATTTGAGCGGCCGTACTTCATCGTGGGAGGAGAAGTCGGAAAGCCGGGCAAGTACGAATTGCGCTCGGACACGACTGTGGCCGAGGCGGTACAGATTGCTGGAGGACTTACGCCACAGTCGAAACACTCGCAGGTGGTGCTGTTCCGGCGGGTGAATGACGACCTGATGGAAACGCGGCTGCTCAATCTCAAGAAGATGCTGAACGAACGCAGCCTCAAAGAAGATGCGCATCTTCGGCCGGGCGATCTGGTGTTTGTCCCACAGAACTCGATTTCGAAAATCGCTCGTTTCCTCAGCAAACCGTCCGTCAGCATGTACATGAACTCTACTCAAGTTTAGAAAACGTATTTCCTCGCATGCCACACGAAGACCTAGTTCCCGCGCGAGAGTACCTGCGTGATTGGTTTCACTTTCTGCGGATGGGTGAGGGAAACGCGGAACGCGTGGAGCGGGCAACGCGGCGGCTGGCCAGGAAGCTGGAAGCGGAGCCGGTGAAGAAAACGAACCGGAACGGAGGGTGGGGTAGTTGCGGCGCTCGTACTGAGATCGGCACTTCGACCCACTCTGTAATCGGACGTCTTTCTTAGGCAAGGCTTCCCTGCTTCTTGTGATCCCGGACATAATTCTTTCGCGTTATTCCCATTATCGGTTCCTGCACCTTTCGAGTAACGAGAAGTATTAGGCCATTTCGGCCCGTCTGCGCAGGAACATCCTGCGGTCGCACCGAGTCGACGCGGTGGATTTTGAACTATGGTGCACGGCGGTCTCGGCGACGACCGGCTGCGGCGTCTGCGTGGACTCTCACGAAGACACTGCGCGAGAAGGGCGTTCGGGAAGAGTCGATTCTGGCTGCGGTGCGCATCGCGTCGGGCAATTCATGGCCTGGCGAGCGGGCTGGAAACGGAGAAGGTATGGGCGACTACGGCGCCCGTGGTTTAGCGGCAAGATAGCCGCGGTCAGAAGAAATATCAGCGTCTCAGCAGAGGACGGGGCTAACCCCGTCCTTTTTTATGTGTGCCGAGCAT
>PLEA01000628.1 GCA_003136335.1 Acidobacteriaceae bacterium
GGTCGGCAACCCTTACCTTGGGACTATTTTCGGTTTGCCCGTGACTCGGGAGCAATCCCGCGAATTGCCGGGCTAGCATGGTGCTCATAGACTGCACCAATCTGCACAGGTGTGCTTGAGGATATCGTTGCCCAAGAGAAAATCTTGCCCTCGACTGTGATTTCCTAAGCCCCTCGTGCGAATAACAGGTTGAGCGGTGAAAAAGACATGGCGATAACAGCCAAGGGGTTCAAGCGAAGCCGATGACGACGCCAGCGTTGCAAGGACGGTTTCAAACCTTGGTGGATGAGCACAAGAAGATCCTATATAAGGTCTGCAACTCGTATTGCAGGAACCGGGACGACCGAGAAGATCTTGCCCAGGAAATTGTCATCCAGCTGTGGCAGTCGTTTGGGTCCTTCGATGAACGCTGCAGGTTCTCCACCTGGATGTACCGGATCTGCCTTAACGTCGCCATTTCCTTCTACCGCAGAGAAAGTACGAGAACACGGTATGTACTGACGGACGAAGACCATCTTCTGAACGCGATCGATGAGACGGCAAACCAGTCCGAAGAGATACAGATCCTTTATCAATTCATTGAAGGGTTGGACCCACTGAACAAGGCCCTTGTCCTGCTTTATCTGGATGGCAACAGCTACCTGGAGATAGCGGATGTGCTGGGGATCAGTGAGACGAATGTCGCAACCAAGATCAGCCGATTGAAGCAGACGATGAAGCAGGGGCTTCGCGGAGCTGAACGAGCCTGACGGAGGAGGTAATCATGCTGGACCTGGATGAAATGAAGAAGCAATGGGCCGAACACGATCGGAAGCTCGATGAGAGCATCCGCCTGAACCGGCAACTTCTGAGCACGACAAACCTGAAGGGGGCACGGTCTGCGATGCAGCGCATGGCCGCGTTTCTCGGTTTGGAGGCGGCCGTTCAGCTTGCAGTCGTGGTCGCACTCGGCTCATTTATCTACGAGCACATTGCAATGGTGCGGTTTGCATTACCTGCTGCGGCCCTGGACGTTTTCGCGATTGCGATCTTGATCGCCATGATACGGCAGATTGCGGTCGGTCTGCAGATTGACTATGACAAGCCGATTGCCGTTATCCAGAAGCAGCTTGAGGACCTGAGGGTGCTCCGTATCCGGTACATCCAAGGGATTTTTCTGGCAGCGACGCTGGCTTGGACGCCTCTCATGATCGTCACGCTTGAGGGATTCTGGGGACTGGACGCCTACAGACTATTCGGCACCGCTTTCCTGGTATCCAATCTGTTGGTCGGACTGGCCATCATCCCACTCGCGCTCTGGTTGTCGAAGAGATTCAGCGACCGTATGGGCCGGTCTCCTTTCCTCCAGCGGCTCATGAAGGACCTCGCAGGGTACAACCTGAACGCCGCCGCCGGCTTTCTCGCGAAACTCTCCCAATTCGAGGACGAGAACCTAGCTAAATGATCGCCGGTCGATTGGCCTAGCGCGGCCTTCATGATCCGGTGCCCCACAACCGGTTCTAACTCAATGCCGTTATTTGCGATGACTCCCGAGTTGTCGGCAAACGGGAAGTGATCTGATGCAGACTACCGCGATCAGTAAGGAAGTCGGCTTCTCGACCCTAACTTCCTGCTTGCCCGTGATCCGGGCACAATGCGACTAAACGCTCGGTTATTCCAATTGGCAGTGAAACATAACAGGTTGAGTCGTTCGTGCCCCGTCTCGGTGAACCTTCACATCCGATTGGTAATCACGGCGCGTTATCGTCAAGTGTTCACTCGTCCGGAGATATTCGCCGTACGCGGGGGCAATGATTAAATCGCTAGTCATCTAGGTTGTTAACCGGCGCCAGTACTGGAGCCGAAGTTCATGGCGTTAGATGGGTCAGCAGCACGATGTCGGCTTCGCCCTTGCCCACTGCCGCGTAGATAGATTTACCATCCGACGACCACGAGACTCGCCGCGCAATGAACGTGGCTTGGTGACCGAAATCGGTCACCGGTCTCAGACTGCCGTTGTCAGTTGCCACCGTCCACATGTTCGTGGTCGCTCCGTCTGTCAGCAGCACCACGAGGAACTTTCCATCCGGAGAGAGTACCGGTTGCATGAGCAGAGACGACGACAGGCGCGAGCCCGCGAGCCGGGTCAACACTTTGTTTGGACCGTTGTCAGGCTTGGCCACGTGGATTTCCATGTCCGAAAAACCGTTCACACCCGCCAGGGTTACGACGTAGTAGAGCGTTCCGTCTGCCGCGACGGCCGGTCCGCGGCCATCCGGCTGCACTGACCTGAGGTCGGTCCCATCCGGACGAACCTTATCGATGCGGAAACCCTTCGCTGTCGGGGGTGACACGTAAAGCCACTTTCCGTCTGGCGACCAGCACGCCCATCCTCCGCCATCCGAGACTTTATGCGCATAACTGCCATCGCCGTTGACTACCCACTGGTCTACATTCCATGCCGAGCTGCCACGATTGACGTACGCAATGTGCTGCCCGTCAGGCGACCACACCGGAACTCCCAAAGCGATGCGCGGATCTTGCTCGAACGTGAGCTGCCGGGTTTTCCCTGTTTCTGGCTGCAAGATCCAGAGATTTCCGTGGCCTCCACCATCACTGAGATAGACAATCTCGCGATCATCCGGCGCAACCGAAGGTGTTTGTACGGCTCCGGTCTGATGCGTGACCTGGACACCGCGCCGCACATTGTCCTGCGGCGTTCCGTCCACGGGATACTTCCAGATGTCGAACTGCACCCGATCGCGGCTGGCGACCACATTGCCCTCGCGGTCCACATCCGGCGATATGTAAGATGTTTCGCCAAACGTGAGTTGCCGCGGAGTGTTGTTTCTTACGCGAGCTAGCCACAGGTTCATGATTCGCATGTACAGGACGGTATCGCCGCGCGAAGAGCTGAAAATCACGCCCGAGCTGTCCGGTAACCAGGAAAAACCCGCCTCCGGATTTCCGTCCTGAGTGATGCGATGCGGCTCGCCCCCGCTGATCGGCACGTAGAAAACGTCATAGTCAAACGTTCGGCCGCTCTGGTACCCCAGCATGCGGTCGTCAGGAGACCAGCGCAAATTGGAATAAATGTAATCTCCAGGAAGTCGGGTGATCAGGTGAGCATTCGACCCATCCCCATCTGCGACTGTCAACTCAATTTGTCCTTGATTCTCTCGCAAGTACGCGATCTGCTTGTCGTGATGGCTCAGATCAGCAGGAATCAGGCTGCTGCCAATCGGGCGCGCGGTGCCGCCCAGCGCGGGAATCTCCCAGACTTGACCCCGTCCATTGGCTTCCGGAGATGGCGAGAAATAAATCACGGAACTGGAATCGGCCGACCAGCGTGGCGACAGATGGTCGGCATCATCATGCGTGACCTGCAGCGGCGCTCCCGCGGAGAGCAGCCGTACCCAAACTTGCCGCCGGCCTCCAAGGTCGGCCGTGAACGCCACCGATTTGCCGTCGGGCGAAAGCGCTGGAAATTCCTCCATACCCACGAAGTCGGTCAGTCTTCTCACTCCAACGGGCACGCGATTCTCCGTGCGCACTATAATTCGAGGCGCGACAAATCCTGCCGCTGCTGCCAGCACAACAGCAACTGCGACCATGAGCCGCGACAACTTTCGGCTAACTTTGCCCACCGATATAGGAACGGCAGGACTGCTTTCATCACGCGAAAGCATTTCCAGGTTGAATGCCAAGTCGCGAGCCGACTGAAACCTGTCGCCAGGGTCTTTTTCAAGGCACCGGTGGACAACGCGCCCCAACGCCGACGGCAGATTGTGAACACTGGTAGACAGCTGCGCTGGTTCCTCTTTGAGGATAGCGCTCATAGTGTCGGCAGCTGTTGCTCCGTGGAAGGCCCGTTTTCCCGAAATCATCTCGTAGCAAGTCGCGCCCAAGGAGAAAATGTCGGAGCGAGCATCCGCAGTGAGCCCGCGCACCTGCTCCGGGGACATGTATCCCACCGTTCCGAGCACCATGCCCACCTGAGTGGAATTGAAGCCGGCAACTGTGCTTTCACGTCCCTCCGGATCCGGGCGGGTTAGCTTCGCCAATCCGAAGTCGAGTATTTTCACGAAGCCGTCGCGCGTGACCATGACGTTTTCCGGCTTGACGTCTCGATGCACGATGCCAGCGNNCGTGCGCTTTGGCCAGGCCATCGGCGATTTGCGCGACGATCTGCAAGGATTTCTTGATGGGGATCGGACCGGCCTCCAGCAGATCGCGCAGGGTCTTGCCGTCCACAAACTCCATGGCAATGTAGGAATTTGCGCCTTCGCAACCCACGTCATAGATGGAGATGATGTTGGGATGGTTCAGGGC